>CALJKQ010000223.1 GCA_937973565.1 uncultured Saprospiraceae bacterium
AAGAAATTTATGCCATTTTAAGAAAGTAAGATTCACATACATTTGTGCTGTTGAAAATGAAATTATTAATTCAATATGCGGATCATTGAATTATATTTATTTTGTATATACCGACACCAAATCAAGGTGTTGGCTGGGTACCAAATTTGGAGAAGTCAGAATAGTTGATGAAGATTGGCAGATTGATCACAAAGAAAAACAAGTAACCCATTTTTATGAAAATAAAGAGGGTTTGTGGTTTGTATCTACCGATTCCAAAACACAGGAACAGGAGATGTGGTTGATCGATCATTACAATCGTTTTTATGATGCCGGTTTTGGTCCTGATCTATACCGGGGTATTTTTAATGATTTTTGTATTGACTCAAAGGGGCGCTTGTATTTTGCCTCAGAGGCCTTTATTCGATATGACCCCTACGAAGAGAAAACGGAAAACTATACGGAAAATGCAGGGGTAATTTCCAGCCAATGCAGTTCAACGGTTTGCGACAAAAACGACAATATCTGGATTGGTACCGCAGGAGAAGGATTATTCACGCTTAAGTTCAGTGACAATGCAGGTAAAGCACTGTCTGTGGCTTGTATTACTGAGAAAAAGCCCAGCTGTCATGGAAAATCAGATGGTGTGGTTAAAGTAATTGCTACAGGAGGCATTGGTCCATTTGATTATGTGTGGAGCAGTCGCTTGCTGAGTGGAAGCAATCCCAAAAATATCGGAGCCGGCAATTATGCAGTGACCGTATCAGACAGAGCTCAAAACAGACAGGTGTGTAGCATTGAGGTTCAACATCCTGCTGAAATTCAGATTGAAGTTGTGGAGCTTTTAAAAATAAAATCTTCCAACGGTAAAGAAGGCAAAATAGAAATCAAAGCAACCGGTGGAACAGGTGATTTGAGCTACGTATGGAGCAATGGTTCCAAGAAAAACTATATCGACAAGCTGGGTGCCGGTGATTATGGTGTTACCGTGAGTGATAAAAACAAATGTACATCGGTAGCTTATTACAAGGTGACAAGAGATAAAATCTTGCCTGATCTGGATATTAAGACCATTACAGTTGGTAAAACGCTTAGAATCAACGAACTCTATTTCAAGGCAGACAGCACTGAGATTTCACCTGAAAGTTTTGACGTCCTCAATGAATTGTATGATTTTCTTTCCAGCAACCCATCTGTAGTGGTTGAAATTGGAGGGCATACCAATACGATTCCTCCGCATGAATATTGCGATAAATTGAGTACCGAAAGGGCGCGTACGGTAGCAGAATACTTCTATAATAAAGGTATTCCTGTGAATCGATTGAGCTTCAAGGGATATGGTAAAAGACAACCCATTTCAGACAGTACCTCTTTGGAAGGAAGGCAGAAAAACCAGCGGGTAGAGGTAAAAGTAATTTCAATGTAAAAAAAAAGCCCTTCGAAAAGGGCTTTTCCTTAGATGAATATCTCTGTTCCCGAAAAGTGAAATGCAGATTCAATGGCTGCATTCTCATCACTGTCTGATCCATGAATGGCATTTTCACCAATGTTTTTGGCAAATTTAGCCCTGATGGTACCGGGTGCTGCATCAGCTGGATTGGTAGATCCAATAAGCGTTCTGAAATCTGCTACTGCATTGTCTTTTTCCAATACCGCAGCAACGATAGGTCCTGATGACATAAACTCAACCAATTCACCGTAAAAGGGTCTGGCACTGTGAACAGCATAGAATTCGCCGGCTTTTTCTGCAGAAAGTTTTGTGTATTTCATGGCTACGATTTTGAAGCCTGCTTCACAAATTTGGTTTAAAATAGCACCAATGTGTCCTGCTTTAACAGCATCTGGCTTGATCATCGTAAATGTTCTGTTTCCTGACATGTTCTTTGAAATTTAGAATTGTAATTATGAGGCTGCAAAATTAACAATCTCTGTGTCTTAGCTCTATTCTGAATATTAAATTTTTTGCCATGTCACAAAATTTTTGGAAATTCGCCCCCCAGTTAATGGAGGATCAACGAAATATAAAATTAAAATTATCCAATCCACAGGATATTGTTATTTTATCACACCGCAACCCGGATGGCGATGCAGTGGGCTCTACAGTGGCTTTGGCACGATTCTTAAAAAAGGGAAATCATGCCATTAAGATTATATACCCAAGTGAGTATCCTGCTGTATTTCAATATCTTATAGATTCTACCAACCCTCCTTTGATTTACGATCTGGCTCCACAACAATGCATAGAAGCCATTAAAAATGCGGGGCTAATCTTTTTGCTCGATTTCAATTCCCTCGACAGGATAGATAAGATGGGTGAAACGGTAATGTTTTCCAATGCTTATAAGGTTTTAATTGACCACCACATTGATCCTGAACCGATTGCGGATGTAATTTTGTCTGATACTGCAGCCAGCTCAACTTCTGAGATGGTTTATTTGTTCATAAAGGACTTAGGTATGGCAGACAGACTCGACACCTCTATTGGAGAAGCTTTGTTTACGGGAATTATTACCGATACGGGCTCTTTTCGCTACAGTACGCGAGGACTTACATATCAGATTGCAGGAGAGCTAAAAAGTATGGGTGTGGATGATTACGCATTGTCCAATACCATTTTCAATGCCCTTGAACCCAAAAACCTCAAATTACTGGGTCACTGTCTGGCCAACAGGATGGTCCTTCTGCTGGAACATAAAGCGGCTTACATTTACCTGACCAAGGAAGACTACACGCAATTCGGTATTTCCAGAGGGGATACGGAGGGCATTGTCAATTACCTTTTGATGATGAAAGATGTTTCAGTTGCTGCATTAATTACAGAGCAACCTACCATTATAAAAATATCAC
>CALJKQ010000224.1 GCA_937973565.1 uncultured Saprospiraceae bacterium
GTGCGTGTTTTTGTAAAGAAAACGCAAAAAACGCCTCGCGGAGAAATCAAGCTAGCCCTAAAAAGAGCAAAGGAGATTGAGCAATGACTAAAGTAAATGAACTCCACAGGAAGTGGCTTAATGATCCAAGTTACAAAGCTGATTTTGAGGCAATCACTGAGGAATTTGAAATTGCTTCTGCAATTATTGAGGCCAGGAATCTGGCAGGATTGACACAATCTGAGTTAGCTAAGCGGTTGAAAGCTAAACAATCACTGGTTGCACGCCTTGAGAGTGGAGCAGACAACACAACGATAAAAACGCTACAACGTATTGCACAAGCCACTGGCACACACCTCAAGATCTCTTTTGAACAACCTGGCACCTAATGGGGCTCTTTTACCCAAAGTACAATTTGTCGCGTTGCGCACTGCGGGTAGTTACCTCATAGCTGTGAAAACTGCCATATACGACAAGACTTTGTAAGACTAATGACGCATTACGTACCTTTGTTGGAATTTACCCATAAATGTGGAATCGATGCAAATGCTCATCGTCCCAGCCAAAAACGATTTGAATCACGTGGTGAAAGTCAGCTAATGACGTTCGATCTGGAATCCGGAGGCGACGCCAGATCATTGGACTCACCCGCGAAGAGCGATCTTGATGGAGTCATGTGGAAGGAAAAAACCACCGACTAACTGCCGGTGGCGTGTTTACAAACCGTATATCTACAGTGATGTCATCAATTTGCTGTTACTACTTCGATCTCACAAATTTCCTCTGGATTTCTTGTACCACCGCATTCACCAAATTTATTAGCCTCAGTTAGACTGAACGTACCTAAATTATCACCATTGATACTATATTGATAATCCCCAGCATCTAGACGATATACATCTAGCTGGATAACTCTAACAAATTCCGTAATGTTTGCAGTACATGTCTGTCCTGGCGGTGTCGGAATTACAGATATTTGAACCTCGAACAGATTATCTTTCCTGCGCGTATTAATTTGTCCAAACTCACCGCATGTGAAATCTCCCACAACTTGTAAGAAGATTTGCGTTGGAAAAGAATCATCTATGGTGAAAACGTGGACTGATTTAATTTTTGGGTTGGAAGAATTGAATTTCGCTGGATTAACTTGTTGTAGAATCCAGGTGTTTAACTGTGGATCAAACTTAAGCGTTGCATCCTGATAATTCCCAATCTGATCCGGCGTGTCGACACGGGGAATCGTCAAAACACCGTTTTCATAACTAGGTACATTGTTATTCGAAAAACTTGTGCTTTCCGCTATTACATTATCGGCCATTGCCATAGTAATACAGCTGCACAAAATCAATGTTGTAGCTAAATATCTTTCCTTAATCATACAGTAGCTCCTATAAAGCAGACAGGACGCTATGAAACCTAAACGCCTATCCACTTTTGAATATTTATTTTGTAAACAGTTGCTTACCATTGCTGCACTATAAATCGAGACGTTGCGCCGGTTAACGGAGTGCCGTTAGTATTGGTAACAGTGCCAATTACACCTGTGTTCCTGAGTGCATCATAAAGCGTTGTTGCATTTGTCGCAGTATTACATAAAGTACCCGCAGCTTGGCACGCCACTGCAAAAATACCAGCAATATAAGGTGCAGAGAATGATGTTCCATTATTTGTGACGGATGTTCCATTGAAATTCAATAGTGCCACAGATTCCCCTGGAGCAAAGGCAGAAATATTTGACCCCGTACGAGAACCGAAGTAGATATAGATGAGCCTCCAGTGCAACCTGATGTAATTTTGGCCATTATCACCGTAGCCCCTTTAGCAATGCCTTTGGTGCTTCCAGCAGCAGCACTACTAACTTGGGTGCCATGACCATTACAATCTGCACCAGTTCCACCATTCACGTCCCAAAGTACAGATGCCCGTCCACCAAATTGAGCGGCGACTGTTGGATTCGATAAATCCAAGCCAGAATCGAGAATATAGATTTCGCGACCAGCTCCTGTATTTGTATAAACATACGTATTATCAAGAGTAACTGATGTCTCATCTAACCTATCCAGTCCCCACCCTGGATTGCTCTGGGTGGTACCACTGGTTAAGATCATATCTTGCTCAACGTATTCTACACGTCCATCCTTTCTCCATCTTTCTGCTTCAGTTTCATCCATTAATACGTGGATTGCGTTAATAGTGTCAAATATAGATACTATTTCTCCTCGAAGCCCTAATTTGTTAACTAACTCTTCTTTATTCTGACCAGTACTATGTTCTCCAAAAGGAACCGTTCCACTATCCCTTTTTGACTCATCAGGTGGTTGAATTAAAGGGTCTTCTTTATTATTAAGAAAAGCGGATGGTTTTTTAAAACCAATAATATAAGGGTATTGTTAATTAAGTATAGAAAACAGGTTTTATTTATATTACATTCAATTAGTTGAAAGTTAATAACTATATAGATTTAACAATGCCAATATAAGAACCTTCTACTAATTTTTCCCCATTACTAATTGCTTGTTCAAT
This sequence comes from uncultured Saprospiraceae bacterium, assembly GCA_937973565.1. Taxonomy (GTDB): domain Bacteria; phylum Bacteroidota; class Bacteroidia; order Chitinophagales; family Saprospiraceae; genus JADKBO01. The sequence goes on from CALJKQ010000224.1 coordinate 2,503, forward strand.
TTTATAATTTACGTGATCCCGATTCGCCTGCGCCTGGAAATTAATGAAACAAAGAAACAAGATTGGTACTATATATTTTATAAGACGTCTGCAAGAAATATTCATTACAATTAATTCCTTAAATGTGAAAGGATTGTTTGATACTATCAGTAATACTATCGTTACATTAGTGATAAGGATGAAAGAGGAAGATAAGATAACACTTACTACCATCATATCAGTTTATTTCTTTAAAGAAGAAAAGTAAACCAACTACTTAGTAGACGAATCATATAAAGGTAGGTGACGCTCTGTTTATGCAGAAGAACCTATACTTACAGTTAAATTTGGCACCGTATGACAGCTATGATGTAATTAGGCAAACCACACCTCTCACTTACCCCAAGTAAAAAACGGCTCAACCACATGTTGAATCTGCAAACCCGCAATCAGCCCAAAATACCGCGCATCAAAAGAATTCGGATTCACATCGGACATAAACAGATATTCAGAATCACCCAGCATCCTCTCTCTCAAACGATATTGCGGCATTTCATGACCATCAATATCCGCGCTGATCTGCGCACTATTTGCGCAACAGTTCACCGTTAACCTTAATCCCTGCCCCACCGATAGAAACAGTGTCTCCTACCTGTGCAAAGACACGTTTCAGCAACATGCCATAACCGCCCGGACAGTTGCCTGTATTGATGTAATTTCGTGCCACGGCCATATCAAAAACCTCGTCTTGTGGTGGGCAGAAAGAGACGTATGCGCCCTTCCCTACTGGTTCATCAACAATCTTGTAAAACCCCACCGGAAAACTCGGCGTATTATTGTAATAAATACCCGTGAGTCGAAAAACAATACTCAACAGAAATATACCGGCACTGACAGACAAAACAATGCCTGCCAGAATATTGCGTGTTTTTCTCATGATGATTGGATTATTTTGTCGCTGTAAGCCGGTGCAGGAACAGCAGCCCGCGCAGAAAACACAGAATCTTGAAAGTACAAAGGCTGCTTGCCATATATAGCAGGATAACCCGCCACATAAATAATCATGTCACCTGGCTTGGTAATCTTGCCTTCAGCATCTTTTTCTGGTGAAGTCATGCGTAAACACTCGTCAGGTGTTAGTAAAGGACGCTGTGTTTCCTGCATGGTTCGCGTCACGTTGCCGTGCATCACCCCTACCCGCCTACCACTGGTCGTAATCTGCTCCTTGATGACCGTGGTTTGTCCGGTCAGCTTGGATAAATGCTCGGCGGTTTCAATCCGGTTGGGTGGAAAGGCATTTTGAATATGACAATTGGACGTGATCGCCTCATCGTGGCCGTATCCCGTCTCGCGGCTTTTAAGTTGGTTGATATCTTGGCAGATCAAATAGGCTTTAATACCGTAGCCAGCAATAAACGCCAAGGACTCCTGAAAGATTTCCAGTTTACCCAGACTGGGAAATTCATCGAGCATCAACAAAAGCCGGTGCTTATAGTTCGCAACCGGCTGACCATCCTTAAAATCAAGCCTGTCTGCCAGTGTCCGCACAATCATATTCATCATGATGCGCACCAGTGGCCGCAAACGAGTCTTATCGTTAGGCTGTGTCACAATGTATAAACTGACAGGGTTAGCGTTGTGCATCAAATCACGAATTGCAAAATCCGAGCGGCTAATATTCTTTGCAACCAGTGGATCACGGTATAAGGATAGATAGGATTTAGCTGTAGATAAAACTGACCCTGCTTCCTCAGAGGGACGATCCAGCATATCTCGTGCGCTGGCGCCTACCACCGGATGGTTCTCTCCATTAACATGCGGATAGGTAGCCATTTCCATCCATAGTTCACCAATATCCCGCTCAGGATCGGATAGCATTGAATCAACAAGCGGCAATGTGGCCTCAGTCCCTTCAGCACCTTCATTTCCTGATTTATATAAAACATGCAAAATCACACCAACAAGAAGCGCCTGACTGGTTTTCTGCCAGTGGTCTCTTAGCCCCTTCCCATCTGGATCAACAATTAAAGTAGCGAGATTTTGCACATCACCGACTTCAAGCCCATCATGCATCCTGATTTCATCCAACGGATTCCAACAAGCACTCCCTTTGGGTGAGGCAGGATCAAAGCGAATGACTTTATTACCGGCATGAACCTTCCGCCAACCGGCTGTTACAGACCATAGTTCGCCTTTCAGATCAGTAATAACCGCACTATGCCCCCATGAAAGCAAGGTCGGAATAACCAAACCAACACCTTTACCCGACCGAGTCGGCGCATAACATAAAACATGTTCGAGGCCGTTATGTTTAAGGTAATGGGTTTTGCCTTTTTTATCCTGCCAGGCACCCACATAAACATAATCATTTTGTGGAATCTTTTTCGAGGTTAGTCTTTTGAAGAATGGCTGTCTTAAAGGAAGCAGCCTTGCTGCCTGGATGTCCTTTTCATTAGCCCAACGCGCTGACCCATGTAAACTTGTGTTCGGACGCGATGAATTTTCCGCAACCATTTTTACAATCAGTGTCAGAATCAGCCCGGCTCCTGCAAATAGAACACCCATACTCCCGGATTGCCCAATGATATCAGGATACTGGGCATACCATTTATTAGCCCACTCAAAAATCGACCAAGGCGGGTATAACTGGTTAAAGTGAACACCAAGCTGCGGTTGATATTGGAATCTATAGGCAAAATATTGCGTTGCAACCTGAACCCCACCCAACATAAAGAAAATCGCCATAATCTGAGTAAGCCT
>CALJKQ010000225.1 GCA_937973565.1 uncultured Saprospiraceae bacterium
ATTGCTTGTATTTCCGTCACCAAAATTCCATGTATAAAAAGCACTGGGTCCAGCCTGACTGGTATTGGTAAAGGTAACTTCAGCGCCATTATTACTGGATGTGAAATTTGCTTCCGGCACTGGAAGGATCGTTATTTCATCTATCAATTCCAATTCGTCAGAAAAAGGACCATTCGATACGGTGAGGGTAACACTGTATACCCCGGCAGTCGGATAGTTTATCGTTGGGTTTTGTTGGGTTGATGTTGAAGGCACCCCGCCTTCAAATTGCCATTGATATTGAGTTATTGTACCGGTAGATTGATTGGTAAATTGTACAATGCCGGGCTCACATTCAGCAGCTATGTTGTAAGTAAAATTGGCTTGTGGAGCGGCAGTCGAGGCGCAAAAATCCAGGCAATTGATAGAATTGTAATAATTTTGAATGTCAGTTTTTGAGGCTGATGACCATGTGGTTGTATTTTGAACAGCAGGAGCCATGATATTGGGATTGCCTTGCGGATCATGGTTCGCATCGAAGTTGTGACCAAATTCATGAGCCACCATTACTCTCTTTAAGTTGGCATTGCTGGAAAAATCCTGGAGTGCATTGTACTGAACGGTAGTACAAACTGCTCCAACCCATGCAATGCCGATGGTAGAGCCGTCGAAGTCGCGGTCTGTCCAAATGGATCCGATATCATGTGAAAAGGCAAATCCTCCAGGGGCCCAGTTGGTGAAGCTATTCAGCAGAATTTCAGCATTGGTGGAACTTGTCCAGGGATCACAGGTGGAACAGCTGGAAACAAATTGTTCAACGATGACGAAATTCAGTTCATCAAGGAATTCATCATCATAATTGGTTTGAACATTGTTGAGTACCCCAATGGCGTGATTTTGGACTCCATTGGAGTTTCCATAGGCCTGGAACATTGAAAAATCATTGGCAATGGAGTATTCTACTTCATAGCACAGGCCCTGTCTTTCTGCAGATTCGTGGTGCTCGTGTTCATGAACACCTATTTTAGCCGGTGAATCCGTAGCGCAGGTGTGAATCTCATCATCGAGGATATCCTTAGCCTCATAAACTATAAATTGATCCTTAGATGGCTGTCTTGTCTGATGGTATAAGGGTTCAATGAAATAAGTTTTATCTCCATCTTCAACAAACCCATAAATGAAATTGTCTGCAAAAGTAAGACTAGCTCTTCCTCCTTTTCTTGTATATCCATTAAGAGCAGCTACTTTAGGGGCATTTTCGGTAATAATACCGTTTGCTGTTGCGATTCTTGCTTTGTACCTGGGAGAAATGACTTCTGAATCAAAAAGCGTAATATCCCAATTTTGCAGGGTTATTTTCTTTTGTTCGGAACGTTGTGATGCTATTTCATGATAAAGTTGGGCTGAAGGCAAGTCGAGAATCTGATATGTCCTAAATTTCTTGTCGAGGTTCAGGTTGGTTGTTTGTTGACCAAACAGAGATTGAAAAAACAATACTGCCAAAAAAAAGGTAAGTAGTTTCCGTAGATTCATTTTTATAATTTCTTTGAATGTTGCAAATGTAAAATATATTTTATTCGATTGTTGTTCTAACAAGTACAGAATTTATCTCAAAAAGTCAATATTGAGCTTAAATTGTCTTTACAGAGTCATTCGGATATTCAATTTCACTTCAAACGGTTGTTTTTTTCATTTCCCTATCGTTTTAGCTGTGTTTGAGCTTTTATCATATATATTATTTTTATATTTGTAAAAAAATAATACATGCTGCCAGAGCTGGAAACGCATTTGATGGAAAAGACGGTGAATGTACCACTGTGTACTCAGGACAATTCAGGTGGTCTTTCCCCTTCGGAACTGGCTAATTTTATGGAGTCGGCAATCAGGTTTACCCAAATGGGCGGTAAGGTGACCTTGCATATGGCTTCAAGCACAGCACTGGGGTTGAGATCTCATCCCTACTGGTCAGTTATTTTAGAAAAAACAGCCAATCATTCCAAAAATGAAGGTAATAAAGCTACTTACCCTTTGCATATCCGGACGAAAACGGATCTATCTCTGAATGCATTTAATGCGGGCTTCATCCAACTTAATAAATCGTCATTATTGGATAAATCCATCAGATCGCTTTCCATTTCACTGTTAAAAAGAGGGAAAAATCCCTTAACTGAAGTATTAAATGAAATTGCCTTTCCGGTTAATCCCATTCGACTGATAAATGCATTGCCTGTGGTATCAAAGTCGGCTACCATTTATCCAAAAGATTTGAAGACAGATGGACCGGATCTTCAATCCATTGGCCATCTCCTGTCAAATACCGGGGATGTTGGATTACTGGCTGGATTTATAGAAGATTTAAAATCTTATAAAGCCGGTTATCGACAAGCCTTGTTCGATGTGATCAAGGAAAGAGAAGATTGGTTTAGCGCCAGGCTGAGGGAAGCTTTTGAGTTGACGGTAAAACTAAAAAACCAGGTAAATCTATCTGAAGCCGCCAATAAGGCAGGTGTGGGAGAAAAAGATAAGGTATCGGAAAAGAAAGTGGCCCCTGATACGGAGCAAGAACTGATTGTTTTCTACCGTCAAAATAGAGAATTGTTCAAAATTCAGGGAGTAAACTCAAATGATGATTTTTCACAGTTCAGCCGACTGCTGCTGAATGAACTAACTCAATTAATTGATGATCCCCTCCACCGAAGGATTGATTACATTGAAGACTATATAAAAAGACTGAATTGCGGAATTCAGGGCAAAGAAGCATTGACCCTCATTGTTGAAAAGATACAGCACAAACTGGTTGAAATAAACCGTTCGGGGGTGCTGACTAAAATGCTTGAAATCAACACCCGAAATTTTATTCAAATTCATACAGAATTGAATAAAATCATTGATTTGTTGAGCGATTTGCTGCTATGTATCGAAAGAAGTCGTGAACGCATGCAATGGAATACCTTCGTGGAAAGTCAGGATGGTTTTGTAAAAAAAATTCTACAAAAGCTGGAGTTGTACCCGGTTGAAAATTGGGTGTCTTTGTACACAGAAGCGGTTGAAGAGCTTGGCTGTAACGCCATGATTCATCCTTTGGTTCCAGACAATTTTGATATTATAAGAAATGCTATGGAAGCCCGTGATGAAGATTGGAAGATGAGAGCATACGCTGATTTGAATGGAATGAAACCGGAGGTTGCTCTTAATCCAAAAGAAACAAAACCTTCTTTTTTGGAACAAACTTTGGGAAAGCTGGGATGGACAAATCAAAAATCAGAATATACTCAAAATAACAAGGGGAGCTTTGATATTGATACTAATTATCAAACAGAAAAAGGCTTGCTCTTTTTGTTTGATGACGGAGAGGGCAGGTCGTGGAAATCCAGATTTGAGATCAATGATTTTCAAAATTTTCAGCAGATTTCAGGTATACAAGATCGAATGGGTGAAATACCGCTGACGGATAGATTTAGCGTTTCTAAAGCCATTGCGCAATACATCCAACGACTCAATTGCAATGTGAGGGTTTTCCAATCCAAACATGCCAACATCCTGTGTATGATGCCTTTGGAAGTAAGCAGTGTAATGATAGAAGAGCTTTCAATGCATGGCCTCAAAGAATTTAAAGGAAGAAATTCAACAGAGGATGCGGTCATAGAAAGCTTACTCGAAACACAGCGGAAACAAATTCTTGTATTGTTTAATGGGCTGCCCAACGATACAGATTTTTCGGATATAGGATCTCAGTTTTTATTATTGGAAAAATTGGAAACGATAGGCTTCAACATTTATTCGATATGGTCAAAAGACATTTTGGAATCTAAGCAAGACTACCACTGGCTGGATGAATTGGAATCCTGTCTCGTCAAATGATGATTCTGTAAATTAGAAAAATAACAGTTTTCAAATGAATGGAAACAGTTTAGAAAGGATAGTTGACCGCAACCTGAATATTCCCTAGTTTTTGCTCTCTGATTCTTCGCAAAGAATACCAATAACGGGTGCTTGTTGGATAGGGATCCCGCATCCGATAACCAAAGTCGAAGCGGATATTGAAATAGTTAAAATCCCACCTCATACCCCAACCTGCAGCGACAGCAATCTGTTTGTAAAAATCGGAAGAAAAGTTGCCGCCATTATCTTCATAACCCTTTAGGGCCCAAACATTACCTGCATCAATAAAGGCAGCTCCGTGTAAGATCCACCAAATTCTGAAGCGATACTCAAGATTTGCTTCAATTTTAATATCCCCCTGAGAGTAGGGTAGTACATTTCCGTTGGTAGGGTTGAAAAATGCACCCGGACCTAATACCCGTGGTGCCCATGCCCTGAGACTATTGGGACCACCAACGCTAAACTGTTTGATAAAAGGGGCGGCCTGGTTATTTACGAGTGGAATAATGGCGCCAACATTGAGCCTTGCCACCAAGGACCGTTTACCGGTAAAATTTTTGGTTATTCTCCCATCTAATTCTATTCTCCCAAATTTTGAAAACTCAAAGCCCCCCGGACTCCAATTTTGATCCTTACCGAAACTATTGGCTATTCCATTGAGAATGTAGGCCTCGAGTCCTGAAAACTCAACATTGGCAAATATGGAATGCGACCAACCTTTGTCATTGGTTGGGTAATTGAATGTGTAACTCACGTTTCGGAAAAAAAGTCCTGTGAAAAAGTTGTCTTCAAAATTTCGTTTAATGAAGGGGTTCGTCAAGGTAATGGTATCAAACAACTTACCGGTTGTATAATCATTGAAAGTAATGCCAATCTGGTCAATGATAATAGATCTGGATATTCTGTCTGTGAACCGGTAACCCAGGGAGGCATTAACTGTTTTAATTGAGTAGAGATCCCTTAGATTTACGATGTTGGCACCTAAATTTAAATTGGTTACTGCATCTTTCTTGAAGTTTTGATAAAGTTTGTCAGAGGCCAGATAAACAAAATTCAGGGCTCTTACTGCTTTTAAAGGGTCTTTGAATGTTGGGAATTGCAGGTCGTTGTTGAGATTCACGTTGAATGCTCTGAACCTGCTATTGCTTTGTGTCAAATCGATTTGAGTGCTTACAGCGGCAGATATACTGTATCTTTCACTGCCACCTAATAAGTTTCTGTTGGACAATTGGGTGGATACTCCAAGTCCCAGCAACCTTTGCACTTCTGTCCCTGATCCGGCAATGGTACTATTGAAAATATCCATACCATTATCCATGGTCCATTTGTTGATATGTGGCGTTAGCTGTATATCGTAATCAATTTTCAAACTGTCTTCAA
>CALJKQ010000226.1 GCA_937973565.1 uncultured Saprospiraceae bacterium
CATACGAGATCAGATCTGGTGACTGGAGTTCAGACGTGTGCTCTTCCGATCTGTAGCATATTTTATTAAACGAAGCGGTGTTTTTACTATCGTTGGATAAAAAGACAAGGTCGAACGCCTGCCGGTTCGCGCCATATCTCGGCCAAGGGCGGCATACGCGTTGAGTTGATTCCATACCGAATATTTATGTTCTCCTACCACATGGTCCATGATAAAGCCGGGATGGATGCCGGGAATATAGCCCTTGTCGATTGCCCTGGTGACAAATTCTGTTTCTTCTCCAAAACCCTGCTGTCCTGCATTCATGCCCAATTGGATATTGAAGCCACCCAGATCGGTCCAAACACTTTTTTTCATGACCATAATACCCCCTTCAATCCGGTCTTCGCCTAATGGCCCGGGACCAGGGGCTTTCACCGACTTCGTGCCAAAATCGGGAGACAGCCATTTGGGCGGTGTTGTCAGAAAAATGCCTTTGTAAATGCCACCAAATAAATCAAATTTCCCCAGCGAGATCATGTGGTTCAATTCTCTCAACGCATCCGCATGGATAAATCCGTCATCATCCAAAAAAAACAACCATTCGCCCCTCGCTTCTGCAGCGCCTTTGTTTCTGGCAATGGAAAGGCCCGTCTTTGGTTCTGCATGATAGACGAGGTCCACGGGAAAAGTTTTGCTTTTTTTTTGAATTAAGGCTTCCGTCTCTTCATCGCAGGCATTGTCAACAATTACAACTTCCATCACGCCATGGCTCGCCGGTTGGGCATCCGCAATTTTCTGAATACACGTCTCCAACAAATTGTTTCTACGGAAAGTGCAGATGATGATGCTAACCATGGATGGCATTTTTAGGAGATAGATAATACGCCCAAAACAATAAATACATTCTCCATGATTTCCCTAAAAACAACTGGGAAAGCGAGTTTTGCAGGCACTGATATCCAAATTTTTTGTCGCCTGCCCTGCATGCCCTAACGGCATACATCAGGTATTTTTGCGCCAATACTATCTTAAAATCTTTATCGGACAAATAAGGCAACCACTGTTTTCTGTAATTATCCCTATAGTCGCAAATAGCAGCCAGGTTGTTGTCCACAATGGAAGACAGTTGCTTCATTTGTTTTGACCCCATGGCTGGATGGTAATGATAGCGGTACAACCAGTTGTTCATTTGCACCATCGTTTTTCCGACCATCACCCGCATCAAAAAATGTGTGTCTTCCCAAAAAGAAAAACGTTCATCAAACCGCTGTCCAGACAATGCACCAGCAGGAAAGCAGCATGTGCCTACACTGCACATGTTGTGCAATAAAAAAGAAAGTACGTTGGGATTCCGGGAAGGGATGTAGTGTGAACCTTTGTGCTCTTTACCGTCTTCATGTATATGCAACAATGCCGTTCGCACAATTACTTTGTCAGGAAAATGAAGAGCTGCCAACTGCTGATAAAATTGCATCAGCAGGTTTTCATCGTATTGATCGTCATCATCCAAAAAACAAAGGTATTGACCCGTTGCCGAATCAATACCTTTATTTCTTGCAGCGCTTCTACCCGATTTTGGTGAATTTTTCCACTTTAATCTTGGGTCATTGTCTTCTGCGTTTGTTGTTTTCAGATCATCATTACCATCCACGATTACAATCACCTCAAAATCTTTAAAAGTTTGTGACAACACACTTTCTATCGCTCTTTGAAGAAATTCCGGTCGCTGATGGCTGGGTATGATGACCGAAAAGAATGGCATCTTTGATTACTTAGTGAGCGTATAATCGCACCCAACAGATATCAAACCTGCATCGTTGTCGTAAGATAGGCTGAGTTTACCATCCTCCAGGCTACCGGTAATTTTAATACCAATGCCCAATACGGATGTTCCTCCTTTCAGGTCACAACCATCAACTTCCACTACTTCGTCTATAAATTCGCCACCGTCAATAATGACTTCATCGCTGGCTGTGCCCGCAGTGATGGTAATGGTAACGTCTACAGCATTCTCAAGATCGCATTTTTGGGTCCCGGTCCAGGTACCAATAAAATCTTCTCTTGCACAATCGTCCTTTTTGCAGGCAACCAGGCTGGCAGCTAAACAAAGGGTTAACAAAACTTTTTTCATACTATTAAATTTGGTGATTTAATACAAAAATACTGAATAGTAAGACAAAACCATCTTACTTACAGCCAGTTTTTTACCACTCCATTCCGGGATAAGTGCGTTGCATGTATTGCATGGTGGCCAACAAGTAACCCAAATGTTCAGAATGTATTCCCGCTTTACCGCCTCTTCGCACAGTTTGTTGATTGGGCCATGATAATGTAGCTTCTCTGATTACTTCCAACAAATCCTTATCTGCGGTTTCTTTTAATTTGGCCAGATCCGGCTCTCCGCAGTTTTCCAACATCCAAAGATCCGCCTCTGAGGACAGAAAGGCTTCTGATGCAAACTTGGCCATCACATTCAAGGCGTTTTGCATCTTCTGATGGCTCTCCTCTGTACCATCGCCCAGGCGGATGAGCCATTCGGAGGAAAACTTCAAATGATACCGTACTTCTTTGAGCGACTTGACAGCAATGGCTGCCAATTCTTCGTCTTTTGACCGGGAAACGGCTGCTAAAAAATGATAGTGAAAATGATCATATATACATTGACGAACGATGGTATAAGCCCAGTCTTCATTGGGTTGTTCGACCAACAATAGATTGTAGAATTCGGCTTCCTTCCTCATGAAAGGATAATCATCTTCTGATTTACCCTCTTCAACGGCGAGTATTTGATACAGATAACGAGCCTCTCCGATCAGGTCAAGGGCTATATTGGTAATTGCTATGTCCTGCTCGAGTACCGGCCCATGACCACACCATTCAGACAAACGCTGACCCAGGATCATGGAATTATCTGCCCATTGCAGGATGAATTTTTTTCTAGCTGCTTCCATTACATGTGTTTTACAGCATCCGGCACTTCATAAAAAGTAGGATGCCGGTATATTTTATCAGAAGCAGGTTCAAAAAGAAAATCCCCATCAGCAGGATCAGAAGCTTTAATATCCACCGCTTTGACTACCCAGATGCTCACCCCTTCATTCCTCCGGGTATAAACATCTCTTGCATTTTCCAATGCCATTTCTGCATCAGCTGCATGCAAACTACCCACATGCTTGTGCGATAAGCCGTTTTTCGAGCGGATGAAGACTTCGTATAAAGGCCAGTTTGTTTCCATTATCAAGCAGTTTTGGATAGTGATGATTTCTCCTTTTGTTTCCGGGCGTAGGCTGCTGCAGCATCCCTTACCCATTGTCCTTTATCATGCGCTTCAACCCTGGCACGCAATCTTTCTTCATTGCAGGGGCCATTTCCTTTTACCACCTCCCAGAATTCATCCCAATTGATGGTTCCGAAATCGTAACCTTTTTTAGCTTCGTTGTATTTGAGATCTTTATCGGGAATGGTCAAGCCCAGCAGTTCCGCCTGGGGTACCGTCATATCAACAAATCTTTGCCTCAACTCATCATTGGAAAATCTTTTAATTTTCCATCGCATCGACAACTCCGAGTGCGTAGAATCGGCATCGTTGGGACCAAACATCATCAAGGATGGCCACCACCACCGATTGAGGGCATCCTGGGCCATGACTTTTTGTTCTTCTGAACCTTTACACAAAACCGTCATGATTTCGTAACCCTGTCTTTGGTGAAATGACTCTTCTTTGCAAACCCTCACCATCGCTCTGGCATAAGGACCGTAGGAGCACCGACAAAGCGGAACCTGGTTCATGATGGCAGCTCCGTCAACCAACCAGCCTATAGCTCCCATATCGGCCCAGGTAATGGTAGGATAATTGAAAATGCTGGAGTATTTGGCTTTGCCGGTATGCAACTGATCCAACAAGGTGGATCGGTCTATACCCAATGTTTCACAGGCTGAGTAAAGGTAGAGGCCGTGACCTGCTTCATCCTGCACTTTGGCCAACAAAGCCAGTTTGCGTTTGAGGCTGGGTGCGCGGGTAATCCAATTGCCCTCAGGCAACATGCCCACTATTTCCGAATGTGCGTGCTGTGAAATCTGGCGGATCAACGTTTTTCTATATTCCTCGGGCATCCAATCCTTTGGTTCAATTTTTTCGTCCGCATCGATGATTTGCAAAAATCTATCTTCTAATGATGATACCTGCGTCATGGCCGTCTCTGATTTATCAATACAAAAATAACCCAAAAACCGAACATTTGTTCGCCCCGCAGGTCAAAGGTTTTTGAAATGAAAAATATATTAGTAAACTTTTGAAAATGAGCTATTTACAACCCACTTCGCCCAGCTTTTGTCGTAACCATGGATCTTTTTAACGGGTTTATTGGCCATATCTACAACTTCGTAATTGTGGTTAACCCATTCAAAAAGACTTCCATACAGGTTGTAAACCCGGGTAAATCCCATTTTTATAAGTTTTTCTCCCACTTTTTCACTGCGGTATCCGATGGAACAATAAACAATAATTTTTTTATCTTTAGGCACAGAAGCGAGTTTGGCTGCATCGAAATGGTTAAATCCTACATGGATCGCCTCTTTGATGTGGCTTACCTTATACTCTTCTGCTTCTCTGGCATCCAGCAATATTCTGGATGAGGCAGGCATGGCGTGCAAGTCATCTACACTGATGACAGGCACAGAATAAGAGAGATAACTATTTACCATCTCACTGAAAGCCTTGCTGTCGCCCTCTTTTTTTTGGGTAATGGCCTTGGGTAAGAAAACACATATTAAAATTATCGTTAATGTGTATTTAATTGGATTTATAACCATTGTTCAAAAAATTTTCAATAATGAAACGATTTTGGCATAGCTTTTGGTTCACTATGGATGTAAAAAATGAGTCATCCTTTATGAGCTTCCTGTTGAGGTCTGCCCTTTACTTTGTGATCTTCTTTTGTTTGTTGTCTTTTTCAAAGCCGGCAGAAGAGGTAGCAGCACAGTCTTATATAGAACAATTTCATGAATTGGCAGTAGTCGAGATGCACCGGTCGGGTATTCCTGCCAGCATCACGCTCGCGCAGGCGCTGCACGAATCACAATATGGAATGAGCGAATTGGCTACTGCAGCCAACAATCATTTTGGCATCAAATGTAAGTCCTACTGGGTGGGAAAAACCTATTACCACAAAGACGATGATATGAACGATGAAGGACAATTGATAGAGTCCTGCTTCAGGTCTTATGGCTCCGCTCTGGAATCTTATGTGGATCACTCCAATTTTTTAATGTCTACATCCCACTACCTGCCTTTGTTCAATTACGAGCATACAGATTATAAATCCTGGGCCAATGGCTTAAAAAGCTGTGGTTACGCAACGGATCACAAGTATGCTCAAAAGTTGATTAATAAAATTGAGAAATACGATTTAGCGAGATTTGATGCCTGGGAAAACCCCTATAAGCGCATCATGGGGAACTAATATTATTCTCCAAACAGATATACTTTAAAGCGTTTGCCCAGGTCTTCAGCACGCATATAGGCTATTTTCCCGGCTTGTTTGCCCGGTTGGTAAAAGATATAAGGAACGCTTATGATTTGTTTGTTGGCCCCACCATGCCCTCCTTTATAATTGGAAACCACGGCTTCATAATCTTTGGCCATATCATAACCTTCACTGGCTGTGATCAGGATATCTCCTGACTTGTCTCTTTTCATCAATTCATAAAAGCGATACAGTGCATCCGGATATATTGACTTGTAAGTGGCATGCAACCAGGCCTTTTCATCAAAAAAGCCACGATTGACCATACTCACAACTTGTGAGTCTGATTCATACCCCAAAGGATCTTTACCCTCCACCACAGTATAACTCAATTGATGGCCCTTTGAAGCAATTTTAGCTTTACCGGTTTTGTGTAAGATCAAGACTTCTTTGTTGTGGTCGTCCCAATAAAGACAAAGTTCGATGCCTTGAATTTCCACAAGGGCTTTGGGCAAATTTATGGTTTGACCGCTATGGATGCGTAAGTTTTCAAGCTGTGCTGCACTCGTCTTTTTTGTCTGTCCGCCCAATACATAGAGGTAGGAAGATAAATTGCCATTGATTACAAAAAAGGCATCCAGGTCTTTCAGGCTGGAAGCTTCTGCTTTGAGATCACTGGAATACAGGATGGCTGACTTCCCCCTTTCGATTTTTAAACCTGTCTTTTCACTGAGTTCCTTACATACATCCATATTGTGATATACATCTTGAATGCCGTGGTCAGACAAAATCGCCAGTGCCCTGTTTTTATGCTGTGGCTGGGAAATTTCAATCATCAAGCGCCCGATTTCGTGATCAATGTGCCTCAAAAGTCTCTGGTAGATGGAATCCGTGCCATTGACATGGTTGTAAGCATCCGGCGAGGCATAGGTGATCCACTGTACCTTGGGGTTTTTCTTCAATTGCGCAAGCGCAAGATTGGTAACATCGGTCTCGTGCTGAAAATGGTTTTTGATCCAATTTCTGCCAACAAAAGGCAAATTGACGAGGTAAGACAACATTGTCTTTCCTTCGTATTTGGCGGTGGTATGAGCAAAGCCTGTTTTTACACTTTCCTTCACACCCCGATTCATATATGTATTTACAGATGCCGTATATGCATTTCCGGCCAATTCAAACAAAGTCTTCGGTTCGGCAACAATGTCGTGATTCATTTGCACATTGGTTCTGCCCACATAATTCCTCAGTTGCCCCCTGCTCCTGTTTTTATCGAACCATCTCAATCCATAAATACCACTTTTGGAAGCATCTTCACCGGTAATAAAAGGATAAAAACCATAACCTGTCATCGTTGGAAATGAAGAGATACCATTTTCTACCCACAGCGAGTTTTCGATGAGTTTTTTTATCACAGGCAGGTTTCCTTTTTCAAGTTCTTCCTTAAAGATCGATGAAGAAAGGCCGTCTATCAACACAATAGTGAGTGTATTACCCCTGGCCTCTTCACTCATTTGATCCGGCTCATAAAGGGATAGGGTAAACCAGGTTGAACCAATAACTAAGGATGCCAGCAACCATGCCCCAATGGGATTCATTACAAAGCTGATGCTATTTTGTAGGTAGTTTTGGCATCACCCATCGTATAGTAATGAATACAGGGAACCCCATTTGCTTTCAATTCCCTGGACTGTTGGATGCACCATTCTTCGCCAATGGTTTTGATGTGTTTTTCATCGGCATTCATCATTTCTTTTACCAACGCTTCCGGCATATTGATAAAAAATTTGCGTGGAATGGAGTTGAGCTGGTATTTGCGGGTAATGGGTTTTAAGCCCGGAACAATAGGAACCGTAATGCCTGCAGCTCTGCAAGCATCAACGTATTTGAAAAAATTGTTGTTGTCAAAAAACATTTGGGTTACTATGTAGCTGGCCCCTGCTTTTACTTTTTCCAGGGTAAACTGGATGTCCATGTCGAGATTCGGTGATTCGAAATGCTTTTCAGGATAGCCGGCAATACCAATGCAAAAATCAGTACTGGAAGCCTTTTCGATGTTGGAATCCAGGTAAACTCCATGGTTCATGTTATTGATTTGCTTAACCAAATCCAATGCATATTTGTGCCCATCGGGTTCAGGTATGAATTTGTCTTCAAATTGCCTTGCATCTCCTCTCAAAGCCAACACATTGTTGATGCCCAAAAAATTGAGATCAATCAGAGCATTCTCGGTTTCTTCAACTGAAAAGCCACCACAGATCAGGTGAGGAACCGCGTCTACCCCATACCTATGCATAATGGAAGCACAAATACCAACCGTGCCGGGGCGCTTGCGAATCGCTATTTTTTCGTAGTAACCGCTTTCCCTTTTATTGTAAATATATTCCTCCCGGTGGTAAGTGACGTCAATAAAAGGCGGCTTAAACTCCATTAAGGGGTCCAGGCTATCAAAGATATCCTGCATGCTTCCTCCCTTCAGGGGAGGCAACACTTCAAAAGATATATGGGTTTGGCCCGGAGATTTTTCGAAATAATCTGTAACCTTCATAAATTTTGTTTCTCTTGGCGCAAAGATAGGTAATCTATCCACCATTTACGGACGTGAAAATCACTTTGTCGCAACCTTATTTTTTCCTTAGCTCAGAAAGATTATAATATTTCAGGCTGCTTTCGTTCTCAATCCTGTAGGAAACATCGAAGTCGCTCAATACGGCATCCAGAATTGGGTAATCACCTTCATTATATCCTTCTTTAAGGTCGTAGCTATACAATTTACTGAAATGATGCCAATAGAATGCCGTAAAGCCGCCCTTTACGCCTTTGATCAGATCGTACATGTTTTGATCGAGTTCTTTTTCAATCATCTTGATCATGATCTTTCCCTGTAATTTGGTCAAACCTTTGAGCGGCTCTTCAAATTCTGCAGTCAGCTGTTTATCCAGTTCTTTGAGTCTTTTTTTGCGCTCTTTCTTGGACAAGTGCTGCGAAGCATATTCTGTTTCTCTGAATATGCGAATGGCTTCCTTGGCGTATGGAAACACCGTAGCTGCATACCTTCTGAATTTTTGGTATTTTTTATACTCTTCGTCGTTGGCAAATTTTCTTAGCGATGTAACACTGATATCGTCAATATCCACCAGAATCATAGTATCTCCCTGCTCCGTGATGATGGCCGGGTATACGCGTCCATCTACGGTCACCTTGGTCTGCACATCCCCCTTGCCATTGGACGGCAAAGTGTCTTTCACCTGTGCATGGGATAGGAAGCACATGAGGGTAAACACAAGGGCAAGAAAAATTTTCATCGATCTGTTTTCAGCTAAAACGAAAAAGTCTAGCAAAAGTTATATCTACAGCTCTTATGCGTGCTCATTGTTTTCAACCACATCGCTATTGATTTCTTCAACACCCTCTTTTTTGGGTTCAATGGCGTGTGCGTGTTCAAACTTTTCTTCTTCTGCAAAAGGTCGTTTACCTATCAATCTTTCAAGATCAGATTTGTGAAGAACTTCCTTTTCCAACAAAGTCTGCGCCAATAGATTGAGCTCATGTCGTTTTTCGGTGAGCAATTTTTTGGCTCTGTCGTACTGGCTTTCTATCAGGTTTCTCACCTCATCATCCATCAAACGAGCTGTTTCATCGGAGTAGGGTTTTTGATAACTCTCGTTGGACAGTCCGTAGAAAGATACATTCCCTACTTTCTCGTTCATGCCAAACACAGAGATCATGCTGTATGCCATCTTGGTAACCTGATCCAGGTCATTTTGGGCTCCGGTAGAAATTTTATCAAAAACAATTCTTTCCGCTGCTCTTCCTCCCATGGTCATACACATCCTGTCGAGCAATTGCTCTGTCCTGGTGATGTATTCTTCCTTGGGCAGGTATTGGGCGAAGCCCAGAGTCCCTACACCCCTGGGTACAATGGTCACTTTTACCAGAGGGCTTGCGTATTCGAGGTACCAACCGCAGATAGCGTGACCGGCTTCATGGTACGCAATGATTTCTTTTTCCTTTGGAGCAATGAGTTTATTTTTCTTTTCCAAACCACCTATTACCCTATCCAAAGCAAAATTGAAATCATCCATCGATACGGCGGTCTTATTTCTTCTGGCCGCTACAAGCGCGGCTTCATTGCACACATTGGCAATCTCAGCTCCGGCAAAGCCTGGAGTCATTTCTGCAAGGGCATAGGATGTGACGTGGTCGTCAACTTTGATGCTTTTCAGATGCACCTTAAAAATGGCGTCTCTGCCTTTCAAATCAGGCCTGTCGATAGAAATTTGTCTGTCGAATCGACCCGGTCTCATCAAGGCTGAATCCAGTATATCAGGACGGTTGGTAGCTGCCATCAGAATTACTCCTTTATCTGTGCTGAAACCATCCATTTCGACCAACAGTTGGTTGAGGGTATTTTCTCTTTCATCGTTACCTCCCTGCATGGCATTCCTGCCTCTGGCCCGACCTATAGCATCGATTTCGTCAATGAAAACAATACATGGCGCTTTATCGCGGGCCTGCTTAAACAAGTCTCTTACCCTGGATGCACCAACACCCACAAACATCTCTACAAAGTCGGAACCTGAAATAGAGAAGAAAGGTACACCTGCTTCACCGGCTACCGCTTTCGCCAGCAAGGTTTTACCTGTTCCCGGAGGGCCTACCAGCAAAACACCTTTGGGAATCTTACCACCCAGTGCTGTATATTTTTTGGGATTTTTCAAAAAGTCCACCACTTCTACCACTTCTTCTTTGGCTTCATCAAGTCCTGCCACATCAGCGAAAGTGACATTTACTTTGGAATCTTTGGAATCAAATAGGGTAGCTTTTGATTTGCCTATGTTGAAAATCTGCCCCCCCGGTCCGCCCGGGCCCCCACTTACCCTTCGCATAATGAAGAGCCAAATGGCTATCAGAAAAACAAAGGGCAGTAAGTAACCCAGAATGGGTGTAAGCCAATTGGTTCTTGTGATGTATTTGGGATCTATGGCAACGCCCTCTTTTTTGAGTTCTTCAATTTTGGCACCAAATCCTTCAATGGCGCCTATTTCAAAGGTAAAATGGGGTTGCTGATCAATAATCCTTGATTTCTTGAATTCAGGATATTTTTTCTCTAATACTTCCTTCTTTATAAAAACATTGACATTGTTTCTATTCACTACTTCTACCTTTTCGATCTCTCCGCCTCTGGCCATTTCTTCAAATTTGCCCAGACTGATCACGGTGGTCTTTGTATTGACCATGACCGAAAGATTGATAGCAATGATCAACAGGATAAAAATTCCGTAAATCCAATATGAATTGAGGTTGAACTTTTTGGGTCCGTTGTTCTCGTTGTTCTCCATCTAATCTTTAATCTGATTTTATTTACTTATAAACCGAATTCAGCTTAAGAAGTTCTTTAAACATCTTTATAGCTGGTCACTTCGGCATCACTCCAGAGATCTTCCAGGTCGTAATATTCTCTGGTTTCCGGATAAAATACATGCACTACTGTGTTAAAAAAGTCTACCAATACCCATTTTGCTCCTAAAAGCCCTTCAACATGGATGGATTTTAAGGCTAGTTCCTCCCTGCATCTCTTTTCGATGTTGAGGCTGATGGCTTTGATCTGGGTCGTAGAATCTCCTTCACAAATAATAAAAAAGTCTGCCGGGGCATCATCGATGTGCCTCAAATCCAGTTTTACGATGTTTTTGCCTTTGATGTCCTGAATAGCGTCAATGATCAGGTTGTTGAGGGTTTGATCTTCTGCCCGTAGTTTTACGGCTGCCGTTTGTCTTTTACTCAAAAAAAAAATTTTTGTCTTTATGAAAACTGTTTCAAATTTACGAAATGTTGACTTCATATACATCTTTTGGTAAAAATCATCTTCATTTCGAGGAGATTGATTCAACCAATACTTTCGCTCAAAATCTATTATCAAAAAGCAGTCCAATGGACGGGACTGTCATTTCTGCAGCATTTCAGCACCATGGCAAAGGACAATTTGGCAGAAAGTGGCTGTCAAACCCCGGAGAAAACTTAAGTTTCTCCATTATCCTCTATCCCGAATTTCTGGCTGTCAACAAGCAGTTTTACCTCAGCATGGTGGTGGCACTATCTATTTGTGAAGCCGTTGATCAGCTTACAGGCTTGAATACCACCATCAAATGGCCCAACGATATCTACTACCAAAAACAAAAATTAGGGGGCATTTTGATTGTCAACCAAATGATGGGCATGAAGTGGACAGGTTGTGTAGTAGGTATTGGATTGAATGTAAATCAGATAATATTCGACCCTGAATTGCCCAATCCGTGCTCATTGCGGATGGCCACCCAAAAGTTATTTTCACTGGAAGAGGTATTATCAGCCGTTCTTATGCAACTTGAACACAATTATAACCAATTGCTTCGGTCGGCTGCGTGGGAAGATATTCACAACAAGTACCATCAAAAATTATTGGGCTGGCAGCAGGAAGTTGAATATCAGACAGAAGACAACGAAGAAATGTGTTCGGGTCGATTGATGGGTGTTGATGACACGGGCAGAATACTGCTGGAAAAAAATGGAATTACCACCCGTTTTGCCAACGGTGAAATTCGCTTGAGGTATTGAAATAAAAAAACCGCACTTTCTGGAAAGCGCGGTTTTTTTATAGATATTCTTACCGAATTAGGCTTTCTGAGATTCTACGTAAGAGATGGCTTGGCCAACTGTTTGAATCTTTTCAGCTTCTTCGTCTGGAATGGATATGTCAAATTCTTTTTCAAATTCCATGATCAACTCAACTGTATCCAGTGAGTCAGCTCCCAGGTCATTGGTAAAACTTGCTTCAGGCGTTACTTCAGATTCATCAACACCCAAACGGTCAATAATGATCTTTTTTACTTTTTCTGCAATGTCAGACATTCTAATTTGTTTTTTTGATTTAATAAAATTGTTCCAAAAGGGTGCTTTTTAACCTCCTTCCGAATAATAATGCAAAGTAAGCACTAAGAAAATTCCTACACAAGCTATTTTACGAGAATTTTAACATTAGAGAAAAATATAATACAAGTTATATCATTGATATATAGTTTATTATATATTCAAAAGTATGCACCAATCAAAATCTTATCCCCGGGTTAAATTGTTGACCCCCAAAGCATCAGATCAGCAGACCTAAAAGGTCTTAAAAATTAGCAGAATTTTCCGGTTCAAGACCAAAATCATTCCACCTGTCTTGGCTATTTATCTTAATTTTAGGCTGAAATTTTTCTACGATTATGCATTATTACAGCCTGGGTGTATTGCCCAAGAAGAGGCATACACAATTCCGTAAACAAGATGGTTCTCTTTTCAGTGAACAATTGTTCTCTACTGAGGGATTTAGCGACAATTATTCTTTGTTGTACCACAACCAACCTCCAACACAAATTATACAGATTGCAGATCCCATGGACGTAAGTCCCAATGTGGTATTAAATAAGCAACTATCACACAGAAGCCTCAAAGGCTTTGAAATTGCACCCACCAAAGACTACTTGGAAAGTCGCAAACCGGTATTGGTCAATAACGATTGCAAAATCATCCTTTCGGCTCCTACTGAAAGTACTACACAGTACTTTTATAAAAATGCCGATGCGGATGAAATCATCTTCATCCATGAAGGTCATGGTACCCTAAAGACTATGTACGGCAATCTGTCTTTTGAATATGGTGATTATCTGGTGGTGCCAAGAGGAACTATCTATCAGCTGGAATTTGCCACCACTCAAAATCGACTCTTCATTGTAGAATCGGTAAGTGCCGTGATTACTCCCAAAAGATATCGCAATGAATTTGGTCAGTTGATGGAGCATTCACCTTTTTGTGAGCGCGACATACGCAAGCCTTCTGAACTCAATCCGGTAGATGAAAAGGGCGACTTCCTGCTTTACATCAAAAAACAGGATCAATTGTATCCCTACCATTACAAATCGCACCCCTTTGATGTAGTGGGCTGGGATGGTTATGTATATCCTTATGCATTTTCGATCCACGATTTTGAGCCCATAACGGGTCGGGTACATCAGCCACCCCCTGTTCACCAGACTTTCCAGACTAGGGGTTTTGTGGTATGTTCTTTTGTACCGCGTCTCTATGATTATCACCCTTTGGCAATTCCGGCTCCGTACAACCACAGCAATATCGACAGCGATGAAGTATTGTATTATGTGGACGGAGATTTTATGAGTCGAAAAAGTGTTGAAAAAGGTCAAATCACCTTACACCCCGGCGGCATTCCGCACGGACCCCACCCGGGTACGGTTGAAAAAAGCATTGGTGCCAAAGAAACCAAAGAATTGGCGGTAATGGTTGATACCTTTAAGCCCTTGTCGCTGACCGATCATGCACTGCAAATCGAAGATAAAAATTATCCCTATTCATGGGTTCATTAATGCAACAACTATAATTCAATGGAAACACAAACCAAATCCACTTCAAACTTGACCACTGACACGTTCCCCATCAATGGAACGGATCATATCGAATTTTATGTAGGCAATGCCAAACAATCAGCTTTGTACTATCTACATTGTTTTGGCTATGAACTGGTAGCCTACAAGGGCCCAGAGACCGGCAGCAGAGATGTAGTATCTTATGTGTTGCAACAGGGCAAAATCAGGCTGGTACTCACTTCAACGGTTAAAGATGATCACGAAATTGCCAAACACGTTGCCAAACATGGTGATGGTGTAAAAGTATTGGCCTTGTGGGTAGACAATGCAGCAGAAGCTTATGAGAAAGCCATTGCCAAAGGAGCAGAGTCTGCCTTTGAGCCATATACCCTAACCGATGAATTTGGTGAAATCAAGTTGGCGGCTATTAAGACCTATGGAGAAACCATCCATACCCTGGTAGAAAGAAGTGCCTATAAAGGGGCCTTCATGCCGGGTTTTGTGGCTAAAAAAAGCGAAGCTCCTGTGAAGAGTATTGGCTTGAAATATGTTGACCACTGTGTGGGCAATGTGGAGCTGGGAGACATGAACAAATGGGTGAAATTTTACCAGGAAGTTTTGGGCTTTAAGCTGTTGATTACTTTCGATGACAAAGACATTTCGACTAAGTATACGGCACTGATGAGTAAGGTGGTGAGCAATGGCAATGGCTATATCAAATTTCCCATCAATGAACCTGCCAACGGAATTAAAAAATCACAAATCGAAGAATACATTGAGTTTTACAAGGGAGCAGGTGTACAACATATCGCTGTAGCTACAGATAACATCCTGGAAACTGTTTCTGCACTTCGCAACAATGGTGTAGAATTTTTGTATGTGCCCGACAACTACTATGAAGATTTGATTGAAAGAGTGGGTCACATCGATGAAGACATCGAGTCGCTCAAAAATTTAAACATTCTTGTAGACAGAGACGACGAAGGTTACCTGCTTCAAATATTTACGAAGCCGGTTCAGGACCGACCCACTGTGTTTTATGAAATCATACAACGCAAGGGAGCCGTATCCTTTGGCAAAGGGAATTTTAAAGCGCTGTTCGAAGCCATAGAGCGGGAACAAGCATTGAGAGGCACGCTGTAGTTTTTAAGGGCTACACCTTCTGCTAAAACTTTAGCTTTGCATTGGTCTGTACCCGGTTTATAACCTATTTTGAAATCGCATTTCTATGCAAGGCAAGTATATAATTAACTGTAAAGCTCATCAACTGTTGGCCATGTTGATGGGCTTTATTTTTGTGCAAGTTTTACAGCATCCTTTAACTGCACAATCGAACTTCAAAAATGATCTTGTTTTTGATGACACGGTTGTACCCCGGATTGATATTGAGATCAACAGAGACTCCTTTTACGATTTATTGTTGCCGGGCAATCTGGAGAAAGACCATGAGTATCCTGCCAACTTTATTTGGGATAACGGAGTAAAAAAAGATACCGTCCGAAATGTGGGATTTCGGCTTAGAGGCAATACCTCCCGACACTCCGCGAAAAAATCTTTTAAAATCAAATTCAATCACTTTGGAGGTGAAAAATTCTATGGCTTGTCGGATTTGAACCTCAATGGAGAACACAACGACCCAAGTCTTTCAAGAGCCAAAATCGTGTGGGATCTGATGCATAAAGCAGGTATAGAGGCACCACGGGCCAACCATGTGAGATTGTATATCAATAATGAATACATGGGACTTTACCTCAATGTAGAACACATAGACAACGATTATTTTCAAGCCAGAGGCCAGAATGGCGACGGGCAGATTTTTAAGTGTCTGTATGGCTGTGATTTTGTTTACAGGGGCAGCAACCCCAATTCTTACCCCACCACTGTTTACGAGCCTCAAAACCATAAAGACGAGGCCAATTTTTATGATCTTATTGAATTTATTAGAATCCTGGGTTTAAAAGACAATGCCAATTACAGATGTATGCTGGAAGAAGTGTTTGAGGTTGACGATTACCTGAAAACGATGGCTATGGAAGTATTGGTGGGACATTGGGACAACCCAACTTTCAATAAAAACAATGCCTACATTTATATACCCGTTGATGATAATCGTATACAGCTAATGTCTTATGATGTAGACAACACCATGGGCGTAGACTGGTTTGGAGAAGACTGGGCCAATAAGAATATTTATTCCTGGGCTGAACCCAGTGACAAAAGGCCTTTGTTTTACAATTTACTTTCTGTACCGGCCTTTAAAAACCGGTATGGCTATCATATCAAGTCCTGGATGGAGAGTTTTATGAAAACAGACAGCATTCAACAATTGGCTTATCAGATCCGGGATCGCATCAAAGCATACAGAGGCAACGATGTTTATTCAGAATTGGATTATGGCTTTGATTACAATGACTTCATCGCCAGTTTTGACCAGATGAACGATCGCCATGTCAAATACGGCATTGTTGAGTATTTCAACCAAAGACTTTCTACCGCAAAATCCCAATTACAAAACACCGCCATTGTTCCTTACTTTGGCAATCGGAAAATTGGATACTTAAATGGTAAATTGGATATCAGCTTTGAAGCATACAGTTCCAGCCCGGTACAGGTAGAACTGGCTTATCGATTTGAAAATGAAGACTGGAAGACCCTCACATTAACTGACAATGGACAAGCAGGGGATGTGGCGGCAAACGATCACCGATATCATTTTCAATGGCTGGGATCTATGCCCGGTACCTTCTATTATAAAATGAAAGCCATAGATGCTGCCGTAAAGGAAGGAGTTTGGCCGAGCTGCGAATCCTTCGAATATACAGTGGGTTATAATGAAGTACCCAAGCTGTACATCAATGAATGGATGGCGGATAATACCTTGTTGAAAGACAATGCAGGTGAGGCAGAAGATTGGGTTGAAATTTACAACGGGGGAGAAGAGGACATTTATTTGGGTCAGTATTATTTATCTGACGATCGCGAAAAACCCACCAAATGGCTCATGCCGGATGTGACCTTGCCGGCAAAATCATGGATTTATTTCTGGGCTGATGAAGATGGATCCCAGGGGGGAAATCACGCCAATTTTAAATTGAGTAAGCAGGGAGAGTTTTTGGGGATTTTTGACAATGCTGATAATCTGTATGCTCCCATTGATACCCTTCATTTTGGTGTCTGCTCCACTGACAAAGCATACGGAAGGTATCCGGATGGGGGGGCATGGGTTGGAGAGCTTACTTTGGCTACACCTGGTGCGTCTAATGTGCTGACTGCTGTAACAGACATCAAAAATAAAATAACATTTTACCCCAATCCGGCGTCCAATACCTTAATTATCAATTTGATAAGCGGGTGGACGCTTGATGATATAGTATCACCAGAGGGTAAATCCGCCCAAATAGATAAAACAAAAGTTGATAAAGGTTATCAGGTAGATGTACAAAGACTATCACCAGGATTATACTTCTTTAAAATTAGCGGACCGGATGGCAGGTCATATTCAGCTGCCTGGGTTAAACAATAGGAATCAAAATTTTGTGTCAAAACTGAACTGCAGTGCCAGTATTTTAATTTTGGTAAAGGCGATGACTGAACGGTAGATTCAATTGCCAGTGGCAATCAAAAGTGAATGCTTCTACAATGGTCAGCATCGTTCGATTTCACATATTTTAAATTTGCTATCTCACGAGGAACTGCGAGCAGCTTAGACCCATGCCATAAAATTAATTACGATAAAAAAAAGATAACTGAACTGTTTTGGTTCTGCCGAAAAAAATTGATCGGCAGATTAATTTAGTGAAGTACTTCGGAAAGCTCAGCATCGTTCGATTTCGGAAATCTAAGATTTCCTATCTCACTGAGCACCGCGCGCTAATCGCGCGGCCAGGTGTATTCTATTAAAGAAGTTGAGGTAAAAAAAAGGCAGTGACTCTTTTTCCCTTTCAATGGGATTTCTTAAAGTTTCAAAATGGATTTTCTCGACGCTGCTGGCAGGGGTGACTGCGCGATCACGCCTTGGCGGGAAAAATAACCGGCAGGTTATTTTAGCAAAGGAACCGCACGCTGATCGTGCGGCAATGAGTATTTTAATTGGGTTTGGAAGTTTTAAGGGCAGTGACGATTTTCCCTCTCAATGGGATTTCTTAAAGTTTCAAAATGGATTTTCTCGACGCTGCTGGCAGGGG
>CALJKQ010000227.1 GCA_937973565.1 uncultured Saprospiraceae bacterium
TAACTCAACTGTATACCCCTGTAAATTTCCTATTCCTGTAGGATTCAAAGTAAAGGTAATATAATCATCAATGGCCGTGGAAGGAGTCCCGTTATCATTGCATTTTACATTGTTAAGCCCGGGATTGTCGATAACGCATACACTGCCAGGACTACACGTTCCCGGATCAGAAATGATAATTTGTGACTTACAGGAAGGACTTTGCGAATCAGTAATAGTTACGATTACGTTGCCTTGCCCTGCAGAACCCGGTTGCATGGTATAAAGGATAGTTTGACCATAAACTCCTACACTCGGTGAAACTGAACCCTGGTTGACAGTGATCAGGTAATTAGTGTTAAGCCCGGTATTGGTTGCATTCAGAGAGAACTTTAACCGGTCGTCTGTGTCTTTTGCCAAAGTTCCGTTATCATCACATCCGGGAGGTTGGGTAGCCTGGATTGTTATTGAGCAGCATCCCATTGGTGCGTTTAAGTCAGATCAACAATTTGAACTGCAGCCATTTGAATCATTTACTGTTACTGTATAAGTTCCGCTTGATAGTCCGGTTGCAGTTGAACCTGATTGACCATTACTCCATAAATAAGTATAAGGAGATGAGCCGCCAGATGGATTTGCCTGAATACTTCCATCATTAGGCGCAGCACAGGTAGGTTGGAAGGGAGTACATACAACTGTCGGAATTATCAAATTGTTAACCACTGCCACTGAACAGGTATTAGTGCAGCCTGTGGCTGTATTGGTGACTGTCACGGTATACGTACCTGCACTTAAATTATTGATGGTAGCAGTGGTAGCACCATTGCTCCACAATATTTGATTGGCATTCGTTGTTACCGTAGCAGAACCATTCGGTGCTGCACAGTTTGTGTTGTCCGTCTTTGAACAGGACGCTGTGGGTAAATTCAGCGTGGTTGCTATTACAGCCTGACATGTTGCAGTACAGCCTGCTACAATATTATCCGTTACCGTTACCGTATATGTCCCTGCAACTTTGCCACTGATACTGCTTGCTGTCTCTCCGGAGCTCCATATATAGGTAATAATGCCCTGGCCTCCGCTTATGGTTGTCGTTGCTGAACCATTGGCGGGTGAACAGTTGGTTTGGGGTGATGGATTACACTGTACATTTACCGTGCATGTAGGGGCAGGACTAAAGCCAAAATCAAAAGTATGGTTATTAGCTCCTGCTATGGCAATATCTGTCGTCATTACTGTCACTTCTGCATTATTACCTACTAGTAAACCATCACTATCTCTATTATCACCATTTGTGGTTCCGTCTGCATTGGCTGTGGTAAGGCTATTAGTCCCTAAGGCTGCTTGTTTGCTTCCGCCTTGCACATTGGGTATCCTTACTATATATTGCATATTGGGCATGAGCTGACTTATTCCATAAATTGCTGATGCTGTATTGCTACCTGTCCCGCTACTAAAGTAGTAATTGCCATTGGCATCTGTGGTGGCTGTGGCGATGACGGTTCCATTTTTAACTAGCTGTACTGTGATGCCTGCTATGGGTGTCTCACCAGCATCCTGAATGCCGTCGCCGTCGGTGTCGAGCCACACTCTGTTGCCTATTTCGATAGGGGCAGCACTACCAGATACTTCCATATCTCCTAGTCCATTTGCCTTTGAGAAGGTTCCCGATGGGGGCGGAGAATTGCTGTTTCCTGTAAAATATAACTCATAATCCTTAGTATCCGTACCTGTAGTGTTGTTAAACCATGTTAATCCTCCAGAGTCGTACTGACTTGGGTCTATAACTGCTACAGCTACTTCCCCTGACCCTAAAGCCATGGCTATACCTCCTTGTGTAGTCTCTTGGTGAAACCCATCTGGATTACATGTATAACAATCTCGATAATAAAATTCTCCGCCTCCTGGACCTTCTCCATTATTTGCTCCTCCTGTGGCAGGTTTTGGGCTACTTGGACCTTCTTTACCATTATTCTCTAATTCATACACACAACCGCTAGGATTAAAATATGCTCTTAATAAATCCCCACCTACCGTTGTAACGACTAGCTGGGTATTATGTGGATTATAATTATTCCATCCTAATTGATGTCCTAATCTATCCATAAAAGCTAAGATCAAAGATCCATCTGCATCAAACACGATATCTGACAATATGGGCTGTGGGTGACTATCTACATAATAATTAGAAGTAAATCCAGCATCATCTGACCATACAAACCAGCCTTTAGTGGCCTCGGCAGCTGCAATATCTCCAAAGTGAGTTGTCGCATATCCCTTATCGTAATCCAGGGGTATGTTAAAAAGTGTAGAATAGGTGCCTGCTGTAAAATTGGTTACCTGATAGACATAGGCATCCAAATCACTTACCGTTCCACCATTTTCACCGCTACAAACCAATCCTACAAATAAATTTCCTCGTGCAAACTCCAAACCAAACGGCCGATGCTGCCCATTGGTACATCCCGGTGATGGCACGGCCCAGGACGATATCCTGGTGGAGGCGTTGGCTAAGGTGGGGGCCTGCGGATTTGCTGGATCCACCAGATCTATTCTGTATACAGTCTTATCATAGAGATTCATAACAAACAGATATCTTCCGTCATCTGAAATATCAACATCCCCCAAAGATAACTTACCTATTTGTGCAAATGCAGGAGAATCATAGCTGGGCTGGTCCAATCCATTTCCCAGATTTCGTTGCGCATTGGTTCCGATGACAGGGCTAAAGGGCACATTGGGTCCCAATGGACCTGGCCCTGTGTAGGTACCAGATCCTCGAGTTGCAATTCCTAGAGCATCCAGATCTAACCAATTCGTGACCGCATTGGTATTGGGGTCAATCATATATATACCACCACTACCTAAGGGACCTAATCCTACATGGCGCTTTAAAAATGCACTGGTAAATAACTTTTGAGCTTGTTTACTAAAAGCTACACCCCAGGTTGATCCGATTTGACCGACAGTTGCAATATTGCTTTTACTGCCGGATGCATCAAAATTTACACCCATAAAAGCATTGGATGCAGCCACTGAAGAATTTGATGGATTTCCATTATAATATACAGGGGCGAAAACTTTTGGATTATCAGAGGCCTGAAAATAATCCTCAGGAGCATTGACAGCAAAGTTAATATTGCTGCTGTTGCCATTGGCAAACTGCACAGAAGAGCCATAAGAGGCTCCACCACCCGATGTGAAGTCTATCAAATTATTCAAACTACAACCCCCTGAAGCGGGAATCACAAATTCAATTCTTACCGACCCGGACCCACACCCCGTTAAGGAATAGTTGGGAGCAGTTATTCCTGATGTAGTTGTAGTGCCGCACAATGTATTAGACGAATTGTATGCATTTACAACTACCCCTGTCAGGAAAGGTTCGGTAGATTCCTTAATACCATTAGCATTATAATCTCTGAATACAGTGCCAGTTATTTGTGCTGATATTGTTCCTTGCACTCCCAAAAGAAGTAAAACCATAAAAACTATGTTTCCAAGTGATTTTATGGAAATAATACGCATCACAATCACATTCTTATGAAAAGCACTTCCGAAGTCCCCAGGGTAAAATCTAAACATAAATATTTATTTATCTATTTTAAAACATTATAAATAATCATCAAGATAAGATTT
>CALJKQ010000228.1 GCA_937973565.1 uncultured Saprospiraceae bacterium
TCAAATTAGACTAATATTAATACCATGACACTAAAAAAGTAACCTACGCTGCCGTAACTATAAAACAGACTTTTGAATTTGTTTAACACGCTGAATAATTGACATTACAAACCCAATTACCATGATCACTATGCCCAACCATAATAAATTGATCATGGGGAATTGATATACTTTAAGCGTAATTAAGTCGGTGATATTTCCACTTTCTTTTACCCCAATCTCTAATTTACCCGAATCTTGATCAATCACTTTATTAAATTTCAATACCAGACTTTGTGAAATTACACTATCAGGCAATGAACGAAGTTCTTGTCCTTTCAAAGCAATACCTGGATAGGCTCTGTACTGTTTTCCTTCCTTAGAAATGATGGTCATGTCTAAGAATAAAGCGGTTTCATCCGCAGCATATTTGGCTTTTAATTCGGTTGGATTAACAGCTACTTTGTTCAATATCATCATGCCGTTTCCGTAAAACAAAGTATCATTTACTTTTACCGTTTTATTTTTAAAACTAACAGTATCCGCTGCCCTATTTTCCTGAAATGAAGTGATGTAAACAAAAATGTCTTTATGCCAGTAATGTTTAGCAGCAGGGTTTGCCGCAAAACCTTCCATCCCTTTATTATTTTTAATTACATCCGGATACAACTTAAACTGCTCGGATCCATCTTTCGCTTTAAAATCTATTTCAAAGTATCTTTTTCTATCTCTTGGATTGGTGGTATCCATGGTATAAGAAACCATATATTTGCCCATATCAGTAGCTACCGCTTTAAACAACGTAAGGTTCTCTGCTGGGTCTCCGGCTGGATTCCCTTTTTCATCTTTACTTTCAACACTAAGCGGGGTAACACCTGTGGTATTCCAACTTAAAATTGTTTTCTTACCTGAAGAAATCAATATACCTACTAAAGCTAATCCAAATCCAATATGTGCAACAGAAGGACCAGCAGCTTTTATTTTACCTTTTATTCCCAACCATAAATAAGCAGTATTTGCAACAACCGCATAAACTGCTGCAAAAATGCCCAAATGTATTGCAGCTAAAAATCCAGGACCTTTCTTGGTATATGAAATATCTCCCCAAATGCTAATTGCTGCTGAAATAGTGATTGCAATAATGGTAGGGATTAGTATTTTTTTCCAAAACATTCCCTTGGGAGTGTCTTTGTATTTTAAGTACTGGGTTGTTGCAGTAAGCATCCCTAAAATGATTGCAACAAATATTTGAATTTGATTGTGTGCAAACTCAGGGTCTTGTGGTGGCGCAATATTGGTTCCAAAAACTTTATTCCAAACTGGCGTTGATGTTTTTGCAATAATGACCATGCCAGATAAAAACAAAACCAATGATCCAATAAACATCCAAAATTCTCTACTATAAGTGCTTTCTTCTTTTTGAATGGAAGGGATGCTTTTGTATCGTACAAAATATAATACCATGGCTGGTATAAAAAAGATCAACACAAACAATAATAGCTGCGCATTCAATCCCATATCAGTGAAAGAGTGAACAGATGTATCACCTAAGATTCCACTTTTCGTTAAAAAAGAAGAGTATAAGATCAAGACAAAGCTGATGATATAAAAAAAATAAGTTGGTCTTAAAGAGTAGCCACTATTTTTATAAATCAAGTTCGTATGAAGGCCAGCAATCAATGTTAACCAAGGAACCAATGAAGCATTCTCTACCGTCAGCAGCTCGCCGCCCACTTCCACTTGCCCCAGCCCCAAGGTGGCGAAGATGGTGCGTTCGGTGACGTGGCCGGTATACAGGCCGCCGGCGGTGATGCTGTTGAGGGGGACATTGCCTTTGCTGGCGGCGCCCGCCGCGTTGGTGGATGTGGTGCCAGCGGGGGCGTTGGTCTGCGTCCCGTGCACTTTGGTACCGCTGCCGATGTTGAAGCCGACGGCCAGATTGGCGCCAATTGTTTTGGTTCGGTCACGTCGTACAGGTTGTTGACGACAAGGGGGTTGGTCTTGAGCTGGAGCCCCTGTTATGGCAGCGCCGCCTGACTCAAAGCTGAATTGAATACAATGCTTTTCCAGACCGGCTCGAACAGGCGGTCTATCTCGGCATTGATGGCGTTGACATCAATGTCTTGGCCCGATAGGAGTTGTTTGGCTCAACCCGGACAAAAAGGGTACTCGTCCAAGCCGAAACGTAAAGCTTGCTGCATAGAAAAACGGACAACCATCTTGAAAACCGCCGTGTCGAAGATTAACCAGGAAACGGGGATATCGGAACCGACCCTGTATGCTTGGAAAAAGCAGTATCGCGAGCGAGGTTTTGTTGTGCCCAGCAAGTCTTCCCACCCGAATGACTGGGATGCCAGGAGCAAACTGGCTACCGTGATCAAGACAGCCGCGATGAATGAAGCGGAACTGGCTGTCTGGTGCCGAGAGAATGGCCTTTACAAAGAGCAGTTGGCAGCCTGGAAAGCAGCTTTTGAGTCCATGAGTTCTGAGCCTCCGTCCAGCAAAGTTGAGATGGCAGCGGTGCTCAAGAAGAACCGCGCCCTGCAAAAGGAACTGGATCGCAAGGACAAGGCATTGGCTGAGACCGCCGCCTTGCTGGCCTTGTCAAAAAAAGCCAGGGCCATCTGGGGAAGCGACGAGGACAATTGAATCCCGAGTCGGTGAAACAGATGGCCATTTCCTTGATTGAAGAGGCGGTAACGGCGGGAGCCCGCCTCAGAAACGCATGCGAGGTGATCGGTATTTCTGATCGCACGTTCAGGCGCTGGTTGAGGGCAGACAATCTGTCGGATGGCCGCAGGGGCGCCGAGCGCTCTTGCCCTCATGCCCTGAGTGAGGCGGAGAAAGAACAGATGATCGAGGTGTGTAATCGCCCGGAGTTCCAAAGCTTGCCGCCCTCACAGATTGTGCCGCGTCTGGCCGACAAGGGGATTTACCTTGCTTCGGAGTCCAGTTTTTATCGGGTGTTACGCGAGCATGGACAGCATCATCGCCGAGGGCATGCCCATCCACCACGTAACATCGCCAAACCCAGAGCGTTGGCGGCAAGTGGCCCCAATCAGGTGTGGTCATGGGACATCACGTACTTGCCAACGGCAGTGCGTGGCGAGTTTTACCGCTTGTACCTGATCATGGATATTTATAGCCGCCTGATCGTTGGCTGGGAAATCCACCTGCAAGAGTTGGCCGAACATGCTGCGACTCTGGTGAGCAAGGCCTGTCTGCGGCAGGGCATCATGAGGAGTCAGCTGGTATTGCATTCGGACAATGGCAGTCCAATGAAAGGAGCCACCATGCTTGCAACTTTGCAGAGACTTGGCGTGATGCCGTCCTTCAGTCGGCCATCGGTAAGTGACGATAATCCCTATTCAGAATCCCTGTTCCGGACACTGAAGTACACGCCGGCGTATCCGAAAAAGCCGTTTGGCCATATTGATGACGCCAGGGCATGGGTGCAAACATTTGTAACGTGGTACAACACGGAGCATCGACATAGCGGCATACGGTTTGTCACGCCGCTACAACGTCACAGCGGCGATGATCAAGTCGTACTTGATGAGCGAAAATCTGTTTATTCGTCGGCCAAACGCGCTAATCCGAAACGATGGAATGGCCGCGAGACACGCAACTGGGAACCGATAGAAGTCGTTTGGCTCAACCCGGACAAAGAGGGTGCTCGTACAAGCCAAAACGTAAAACTTGCTGCATAGAAAAACGGACAACTATCTTGAAAAACGCCGCCACCACGATGTCGGCACCGTGCTCGAACGGACGGGTGAGATAAGGCGATGCCACCGTATTGTCCACGATCAGGGGAATGCCATGCGCATGGGCCACCGTGGCCAGCGCCTCGATGTCGGCAATATTGCCCAGCGGATTGCCTATGGTTTCGATGTAGATCGCCTTGGTGCGGTCATCAATATGCTGAGCAAAACTCGACGGATCTCGGTAATCGGCAAACCGGGTGGCGATACCGAACTGCGGAAAGGTGTGCGCAAACAGGTTGTAGGTGCCGCCATACAATGTGGATGAGGCCACGATGTTGTCGCCGGCCTCGGCGATGGTCTGGATGGCGTAGGCGATGGCCGACATGCCCGAGGCCACCGCCAGCGCGCCAATGCCACCTTCGAGCGCCGCAACACGCGCTTCGAGCACCCCGTTGGTGGGGTTCATGATACGGCTGTAGATGTTGCCGGCGACCTTCAGGTCGAACAGGTCGGCGCCATGCTGGGTGTTGTCGAAGGCGTAGGCCACCGTCTGGTAGATCGGCACCGCCACGGCTTTGGTGGTGGGCTCGGGGGTGTAGCCGCCGTGGACGGCCAGGGTTTCAAGTTTCATGGTCTCTCCGGGTTGAACAACGCGAACCGGCAGCGATTGTGCGCCAAGCCGCTGCACCCGCAGCAGCCGCGACGGAATTGTTCAGTCTTCGACCAGCGCGACCTGGGTTTCGCCAGCCTGGATCATGCCCAGTGCCTGGGCTGCGGCCTGGCTGAGATCCAGAATACGGCCGCCCACATGCGGTCCGCGGTCGTTGATGCGAACCACCACCTCGCGGCCGGACTCCAGGTGCCGGACCCGCAGCCGGGTACCGAACGGCAGGCTGGGATGCGCCGCTGTCAGGGCGTACATGTCGAACTTTTCGCCGCTGGCGGTACGCCGGCCGTGAAACCGGCCACCGTACCAGGATGCCGCGCCGCGGGCGATTTCCACGCCCTCGCTCAGCCCAGGTCCCGACGCAGAGGGCCCATCGGTCTGACCGGCCACATCCTCCTCGGCGTCCGGAACCGACACGACCGTGTCGAGCGAATAGATCGACGAAGCCTCCGTATCGCCCTGAGCCCAAGCGGTGGGGAGATGGATGTCCGCAAATGACGGCCCAGCCAC
>CALJKQ010000229.1 GCA_937973565.1 uncultured Saprospiraceae bacterium
AACCGGGGCAACTGGCAGCTACTCTATTTTTGGACTCAACGTGAAATGGAAAAATTTTGTAATGGATGCATCTGTCTTTCACCCTTTTCAATCAACCTATGCAGGTGGTGAAGTCAGCGCAGGGAGCAGATGGTCATTACAAACAACATATTTATTTTAACTAAAATTGAAAAAATGAAAACCCTTATAAAATTCTTCACATTAATTTCTATCATTACTTTTTTCTCTTGTGGCGATGATGAAACGACTACAACAGGAAGCATGGAAGTAGAATTCGACAACATTGCCATCGTCAATGGCATTGAACAACAATTATCTCTTGTTACTCCGGGCAGCACAAGCTATGGCTACACCAATTCTTTGGGTCAAAAATTTAACATCAATTTGTTGCGTTACTACATTTCAGCTATTGAATTGGAAAGTACCGATGGCAAAGTGTACAAAGACGTGCTTGAAGTATCTGCCACCGGAAGCAAAGGTTATTATTTGATCGACGAAGCCAATCCGTCTTCCCAGGTTGTAGAGCTTACTAACATTCCCGCAGGCAAATACAACAAGATTACTTTTACCGTTGGTGTTGACAGCTCCGGAGTACTCAATGGTGCTGTAGGTGGTACTCTGGATCCTGCTACCAGCAAGATGTTCTGGAACTGGAATTCAGGCTATATTGCCCTAAAATTCGAAGGACAGTCTGATGTATCCAATGGAGGCGTAGGTGGAGCAGAAACGATTACTTCAACCAATCCAAATGGCATGGCATACCACATAGGAGGTTGGAAAAACATCCCGGGAACTGCCTTTGTTTACAACAACAAGAGAATCAGTTTTGATTTTGATACGGATGCAACAGTTGATGCCAAATCCAGTCCCCATGTTCACATGACCTTTGATGTAATGGGCTTATTTAATGGTCACCACAAAGTTGATTTTACAGGCAACCACAACGTGCACAAACCATCCGATGGGGTGGATATAGCGCACAATATGGAAGAGGCCTTCAACTTTGACCATATTCATCAGTAATAGTTTTTATTGGAATTGGGCGGGTAGGGAAGCCTGCCTGCCCTTATACCTTCAAAGATGAGAAATCTGTTTTACTTTTTGCCTGTTATGCTGGTCATGATGGCCTGTGGTGAAGACAATGCAGGCGCAGAAAATCTATTTCCGGAACTACCATCCTATTTTCCGGATCCCGTTTATCCGGTAGATAAGTACCCTGTTACCCAGGCAGGTTTCGACCTGGGTAAAAAACTTTTCAACGACCCTATCTTATCTGTTGACCAATCCATAGCCTGTAGCAACTGTCATGTCAAAGCTGTGGCCTTTGTAGATCCTCAGCACGCACTTAGTTTAGGTGTGGAAGAAAGACATGGCATTCGCAACGCACCGTCCATTGCCAATATGGCCTTTATGCGCGAATTTATGTGGGATGGAGGTATCGTTCACCTTGATTTTGTGCCACCCAATGCTATAGAAAATGAACTTGAAATGGACGACAAACTGGCCAACGTGGTGGCTAAGCTCAATAAAAGTGCAGTTTACCCTAAGCTATTTAAAAGTGCTTTTCCGGGTATCGATACCATTACCTCTCCCCTGATGTTAAAAGCATTATCCCAATACCAGCTGATGCTGGTTTCTAAAGGGTCGAAATATGATCAAGTCAGGCAAAACAAGGCTGTGTTTTCATCAGAAGAGGCTAAAGGTTTTGATGTTTTTAAAGATAAATGTGTAAGCTGTCACACTGAACCCCTTTTTACCAACCAGGACTATTTGAACAATGGACTGGATGTGATTTTTAATGATATCGGCAGAGCCCGGATCACCGAAGACGCCGGTGATTTGGGTAAATTCAAAGTTCCCTCACTTAGAAATGTAAGCCTTACATCACCTTATATGCACGATGCTCGATTTAAAACCTTGATGGAGGTTTTGAATCACTATGCTGAGGGTGTCAAAGATTCACCAACACTGGCTAATCAGCTAAAATCCGGAAATCAATTGGGAATAGCCTTGTCCTCGGCAGAAAAACAAGCATTAATCGCTTTTCTTGGCACACTTACGGACTATGAATTGATTACTGATCCCCGGTTTTGAAACCAGCTGCCCATTTTTATTGTTACACTATTAGTCTTAAACAAAAACAAATTTATATGCGCCAATTTTTATTTGCATTGATGCTGATTGTGTCCACTGCATTGTATGCACAACCAGCCGGTCCTTTTATCCTGCCTCTCATGCCCTACAATTACGATGCATTGGAGCCCTTCATAGATGCCAAAACAATGGAAATTCACCATTCCAAACACCACCAGGCCTATGTTACCAACCTCAATAAAGCCCTGGCAGGCACCAAATTTGAAGCAATGCCACTCACCGATATCATGCTTAGAGCTGAGCGCGCTGGTGCTGCCATCCGAAACAATGCCGGTGGCCATTACAATCACTCACTGTTTTGGAGCATACTCGGTAAAGGAGCCGATTTTAACCCGAACTCCAAAGTGGGTCAGGCCATTATCGCTGATCTGGGAGGATTGGATAGCCTTCAGAAAATGCTCAACAAAGAAGCTTCAACGCGTTTTGGCTCGGGTTGGGCCTGGTTGTATCTGACCCCTGATAAAAAACTGGCCGTCTGTTCGTCACCTAACCAGGACAATCCGATCATGGATGTCAGTACTTACCGAGGTATTCCTATAATGGGCATCGATGTATGGGAACATGCTTACTACCTGAAATATCAAAACAAAAGAGGAGATTACCTGGCTGCCATCTGGAACGTGATCAACTGGAATCAGGTCAATGAAAATTACATGAATGCCCTCAACGATGATTTGTTGCGTGTCATTGAAAAAGATGCCTGGACCGAACTCAAAGAATTCCACAAGGTAATGGCTGCAACCTTTCACCCTGCAGAAGAAGGGAATTTCAAACCCATCAGAGAACGATCCGGTGAAATGGCAATGAAAGCCATGGCCATCCAGAAGGGAAGAATACCTACCTCCTACAATACCCCGGAAATCAATAAAGCCATCACAGATCTGGTTATGGGAGCCGAAAAGCTCAACAAAGCCGTAATGAAGAATAAAAAAGACAAAGAAATCAACAATCAATTGACCGCCCTGCACGATGTATTCCATACCATCCAGGGCCTGTGCAGTCACTAAAAACTACTCATGGTTAATTAATGCAAGGGATTGTTCCAATGGCGGAATTATCCCTTGTTTTGTTTTTGGAAAGAGGATGGTGCAATATGCGCTTCGCGCTCAGGATAACTGAGTGGTTTTGGCTTTGCCAAAAAAATTGATTGGCAGATCAATTTA
>CALJKQ010000230.1 GCA_937973565.1 uncultured Saprospiraceae bacterium
GATTTTGAGAGTGCGAAGATAACAATAAAATTGGTATCACCAAAGTTAAAATTCAAATTTTAGTATTTTTCCTCTACTACGGTGGGTACAGGCCATACATTGTTGCCCGGCATTACATCGATCATTCGATTGGATGGATCTATTTCTATTTTTTCAATTTTTTCAATTTTCTGATTCAACTGCACAGTATAGCTTGGCTGAGCCCACGGCCAGTCGGGCAGTTTGGTGTAATCGGCATAAGAACTTTCGGCTTCCTTTTCACCCCTCATCAAAGTCAATGGAATGTAATACAGTTCTTTTTTTCCATTCTGAAGCGTTACCACAATTTCAATTGGCATGGGCATAGCACCTATGCGTTTGACAATCAATTTATCGTCGTAAACAGTATCAATGGCATAGTCTGTGACATGGGTGGTATTGACCCAATATTCTTCAAACCAATCCAATACCATTCCCGACTCTTTTTCCATTACCCTGAAAAAATCGGATGAAGTAGGGTGTTTAAATTTCCAGGTATCGTAGTATTTCAATAATGCTTTAGCAAACTTTTTTTCACCCATAATATATTCGAGTTGTACCAGACAAAGTTGTCCTTTGGTATAGGAACCAACCCCATAAGCTGCATTGGTAGAATAGTGATCGGCATGGGTGCTGATACTTTCTGCCGCCCCTGAAACGGCAAACGAGGAGTAACCGGTTATGGTTTCTTCCAAAGGATTCTCATCATGTTTACCTGAAAGCAATCCCTTGCTCAAAAGATAATCCATAGTTTCACTGCTTCCAAAAGAGGTGAAACCTTCATCCATCCATGGATACAATGCTTCATTGGTGCCCAACACCATCTGGTACCATGAATGCATCCATTCGTGAACACATACACCTACAAGACTCATCAAGGGTCTTTCTCCGGTAATCAATGTAGCCATTGGATATTCCATTCCTCCGTCTCCTCCCTGGATAAACGAATAGACGGGATAAGGGTATTTGCCATATCTTTTGTTCATCCAACGAAGGGCTTCATCCATAATTTGCGGCAACTTTGCCCATACTTCCTCCGTTTTGTCGTTTTCCTGGTAAAAAAAGTGCAACTCTGTTCCATCATGTGCCTGCAGCTTTGTGTGCTTATAATCCGGATCGGCTGCCCACATAAAGTCGTGAACTTTTTCTGCTTTAAAATGCCAGGTTTGTTTTTTAGGTCGGCTTTTTACCTCGGTTTCAGCATAGCCATATCCTATTTCATTGGCGTTTTGCAATACACCCGATGCGGCTACGATGTATTTGCTATCTAGGGTAATGGAAACATCAAAATTTCCCCAAATTCCATAAAATTCGCGCGCTATATAAGGGTTGGGGTGCCAGCCCTTCACATCGTATTCACAAATTTTGGGATACCACTGTGCCATAGAATAATCTATACCCTCCTTGTTGTTTCTGCCTGTTCTGCGGATTTGTACAGGCACCTGGGCTTCGAATTCCATTTCCAGTTTGACCGTTTGGCCGGGCAGGATATTTTGCTTCAAAAAAACTTCTAAAATGGTTCCTTCTGTCTGATACAGGACTTTTTTACCATTTAAAGTCAACGATTTTATTTTTTGATACCCAATTTCTTCTTTCGACAATTTGGATATCCGATCGCCGATCCTTCTGTCGGGATCTGGAAGCGACCTGCTTCTGTAATCCATTTCACTGTTGGGTTGAAAAGCGTTCAGATACAAATGGTAAAACAACTTATTTAATGTATCAGGAGAGTTGTTGGTATAATCCACCACTTGTTTGCCTCGCAGGATATGCCTGTCTGTATCCAGAGAAACGTCCATGGTATAATTCGCTTGCTGTTGCCAGTAACATTGAGCATTCAGGTTTCCGGACAAAGCTAATACACAAGCCAACAAAAATATTCGCATTATTTTTAAATTTTAAGCCACAAAAATAGACTAATTATCCTTTTTATCCCCTTATCATTACTTGCTGAGCAACAATTCCGGCTGCTACCCCGACATTTAATGATTCCGCCATTTTATTGCGCGAACCCTGGATGGTTATGCGATGTTGAGGAGGAATAGCCTCCAACCAATCCCGGCTCACACCGCGACCTTCAGACCCCAAAACGAATAAGCCCGATTTTGGCAATGAAGCCTGATCCAGAAACTGGCCTTCCATATCGAGAACCCGAATGTTTTCCAGTTCACCTGACTCCAATATTTCCTTAATTTCAGATCTGGCTATTCCAAATGCAGTTATACTGCCCATGGTTGCCTGAACCACTTTGGGATGATACACATCAGCTGTACCGCTTCCCAGAATCACACCGCCAAATCCGAACCAATCTGCTACCCTTATGATGGTACCTACATTGCCCGGATCCTGAACACCATCAAGGAAAAACAGGGGCTTTTCTGTTTTTAACAAATCTTTGACTTTTGCCCATTTTTGGTGTACAATAGCCAGAATATCAGGCGCATTTACCAGGCTGGATACCTGCTGCATTTGCTCTTCTGAAGCCAGAAGGACTTTGCTGTTATGGGATTTAATATAATGTGCGTTCTTTTCAAACCATTGCGGCAAACCTACCAGGCTTTCAATTTCAAAGTCGGACTGTAGCAAGGCCACTACGGATTTGTCACCTTCAGCCACAAAATTTTCATACTTTTGTCTGAATTTAGATTGGCCAAGGGAGCGAATGTACTTAACCTGATTATTTGAAAGCTTCATGGGGCAAAGCTAAAACATGAAATTATTATTCCGTCATATCAATGTATCTTTTGTGTTTACCGGTATGGTGGCATTATTTTTTCTGTCATCCTGCAATACAACCAAATACCTTCAGGAAAATCAATATCTAATTAAGCAAGTAGAAATCAAAATTGATGATACCGCTGAAAAAGTTGACAAAGCCAACCTGAAAACAGAACTTAACTTTTTTGTGCGACAGCAAAAAAACGGCAAGTTTTTGTTTATTCCCCTGGAATATATATACATCAAAACTTCAGAACCGGGTGATTCCTCCAAAATAAACAATTGGATAAGATCCAGATTTGGAGAGAAGCCAAGTATTCATGACAGTATTAAAACCAATGAATCAGCTGTTGCCATGGAACAATACCTGCGCTTCAAAAAGGGATTTTACCAGGCTGAGGTGAACCAACAGGTTGAACAAAAAAATAAAAAGGCAAAAATCTTTTACCAGGTAACACCCGGCAAAAGATATAAACTGGGACAACTTACCTACTATAGCAAGGATACCCAATTGTTGAACCATGTATTATCAATAGCTGACAAAACCTTGCTGTTGAAAGGCGAGGGTCTGGATGCCGACCACTTTGAACTTGAAAAAGCGCGAATAGTCAATTACCTTCAGAATCAGGGATATGCTGATTTTGCGGCCAATTACATTTCTGTGAAAGGCGATAGCACTGCCGGCAATTATACGGTAGACGTTATTCTGGACATATTGCTGCCGGATGGAAAGCTTACCCATCCTGTTTACCGCAACGGTAAAATTGTGGTTTTTACAGACCACTATCAAGATCGGAAGAGCGTCGTGTAGGGA
>CALJKQ010000231.1 GCA_937973565.1 uncultured Saprospiraceae bacterium
TATTCTTAAAGGCAAAATGGTTGTTAACATAGAAGAGGCGATGAATTTTGGTGTCTCTGAGTTCTTTTTTTACGGCCTATCCATCTGCTATTTATTTATCCTCGTATATCTTGCCAAAAGACTGTATTCCAAAACCACATCTGAAATCAAAGGCTGGGAAAAGAGTTTGTACATCACCCTCGCCATTCTGGGCATCACCATTATCTTCATTTTATCAGGCTTCAAAACCAACACCATAGGTATTGTCCTTTTCTTAATGGTTCTGTTCCTCCTGTTGGATCTTTACTTCGAGTATTTCGAGATCAATGTCTCCTTTTTATTAAGTGCAGTGTTGGTATTTGGATTGTTTTATAGTACACTGATTTATAATGTGTCGCTGGAAAGATATAACCAGGCGAGTTACAGAAATCTGGATAAAGTTTACAAGGATGCTACTGATGATGATTTGCAATTGTTAAAAGCAATCAATGATACCATAGTCACTTCAGAATTGTTCCCATCCTTGTCAAACCTGCCATGGATTGGCAATTTGGATGTTAAGGATCTCAAGTCATACATTGGCAATCAGATTCCTGCCAATGCAGGGCTTTACATCGACAATATATACTGTTATGACAAAAAAGGCATAAGTCTGGCGTTGAATCAAATTGCCAATAAAAACAGGATTGAAAGTCTTATTGCAGAAAGTATTCTGATATCCGAACACATCTATTACTCTCCCATTGAAAAATCAGCGGTTCTTTTTTACCACATCGACAATGTAGCAGAACCTGTGAACCCGGTTTACATGGCCATTCAATTCACTATCAAGTCAAGGCCCAGTCTAAGGTTTCCTTATAAGTCAAGTATTGCCATTTACAAGGAAGGACACCTCATCAAGGTATTGGGAAGCAGAGAAGGCGCCTCTTACCCTCCCTTGCTGGCAGATTTAAACCAAAATCAAAGCCATCAGATCGTTGGGCAGAAAACACATGGTGATTACGTCTTAATCAGTCTGGCATACAAAGGTTTTGTGGCTCGTTTCCTTCCATTGTTGACCTT
Source organism: uncultured Saprospiraceae bacterium (assembly GCA_937973565.1). Taxonomy (GTDB): domain Bacteria; phylum Bacteroidota; class Bacteroidia; order Chitinophagales; family Saprospiraceae; genus JADKBO01. The sequence goes on from CALJKQ010000231.1 coordinate 1,042, forward strand.
GTTTATTTCTCTTACCGGTATTATGGTTTTGTTGCTGGTGCTTTTGAACTCTTTCTTTCATTTCATTGAGGACAGGTATCATTTGAGCTTCAATATGAGAAAATCATTGCGAAGCAGGTTTCAGACCACCATCACCGGACTGGTGTTGTTTTCTTTTGTATTGATCGGGGGCACTACTGCGCTCTATTACCAGCGCTTGTACAATATCAAAAATACCCAAAGCTTTGAGATGCTATTGGATGTATTGACCAAGGATATTCAGACCAATTTTCCGGAAACCGAAAATGCGAAAGAAGACGGAAGACTTGAAAAAGCTTTCCGTGCGCTGGAAAGTGTCCATGACTTGCCCATTGCATTTTACTCATCGTCAGGTATAAAAATTCTGACAACGCTGAGTTATGACAATGCTCCCGAAAGGCTACAGATTTCTCAAATTTTCAAAGACAATAACCTGTCGAATGCTAATATGCGTGTACTTAGCACACAGTATCAAAAAAATAAAGTTTTAATTCCTGTATATGATGCCAACCAGGTGGTTTCAGGCTTCTTCCTCACCGAGGATCTTCAACGATCAAGGGGATACGCAGGCTTGTATGACTTTCTAAGTACCCTGCTTACGTTGTGTGTATTTTTGTTTTTAACGGCCCTTGCCTTATCCATGATCGTTACCAACCCAATGACAAAGTCGCTCAAGAACCTTTCTTCCCGATTGAAAGATTTTAAGCTGGGCAAGGACAATGAAAAACTGGAATGGAAAAACCCGGATGAGATTGGTGCGTTGATTTCCAATTTCAACAAAATGCAAATTGAACTCAACCATAGTGCCGATTTGTTGAGTAAAACGCAACGCGATCTGGCCTGGAGAGAAATGGCCAAACAAGTAGCTCACGAGATTAAGAATCCACTGACTCCCATGAAGCTGAGCATTCAGCACATGCAAAATGCCGCCTCCAGCGATCCTGATAAGACAAAGGTTTTGATTCAAAGAACATCAGCCACTATATTGGAACAGATAGAAAACCTGACACAAATTGCAGATGAATTTTCCTCATTTGGTACCCTGCCCAAGGCTTCCAATGATACCATTGTTTTAAATGAAGTGGTAGAACACATCCACGATCTGTTTAGAAAAAGGGAGGACATGGACATTCAAATGGCAGAACCCATGAATGACATCCACGTTTTTGCGGATAAAAATCAATTGGTGAGAATTCTCAACAACATTGTGAAGAATGCGACCCAGTCCATTCCTGAGGGAAAAAGAGGAAAAATAGATATTGAGCTGAGCCAAAATGATCAATACGCAGTGATCAAGGTAAGCGACAACGGTGTAGGTATCCCGGATGAGATGAAAGAAAAAGTCTTTACGCCTAATTTCACTACAAAAAGCTCCGGTACAGGCCTGGGTTTGGCCATCTCTGCCAATATGATTGAGAGCATGAACGGAAGGCTATACTTTGTTTCGCCCAATGCAAAAAGTGGTACAGATTTCTTTATTGAACTGCCTTTGGTCAGAAATTCAGGTTTAAATGAGGATGAAAATCAAATTGAACTTGATTAATTTGGTTTGATAATCGACCACTCAATTTACCCTATTTTATTTATTTTCAGATAATTACACATTTTAAAATTAAATTATTTTAAAATACTGTAAAAAAGTGATTTACATATTGCATTAATTAATAATGTGTATTATCTTTGTAATGTGTAAGTTTTGGTTATTAATTGTAAAATTCATTTTGCTCATATGAAGTTATGGGCAAAATTTTTTAGAAACACCGCGCTTAATTAGCGTTTTAAGATAAAAAGTATACCCTATTGACTTATACATCTTATGTTTTCATAATATTTGGCACGTTATTTGGTATACTAAAGATGAGTTTTGGTTATTAAATTGAGTAATGCCCG
>CALJKQ010000232.1 GCA_937973565.1 uncultured Saprospiraceae bacterium
TTGGTCCATCGAAACGTGAACCGGTAAAACAAGCTTTGTAGGGGCCTGATTTTTTCGAAGTCTCAAACCATATGTGAGGTGTTGTTCTCCAGGCATCTTCATTGCTACCAAAATAGGTTCTATTGCCAACTGTAATTTTATAACCACTGCAGGAAATACTTTCTTGAACATAAACTGCCTGTAGCAGCAAAAGGATAATTAGTGTTTTTGGCATATGATTTTGTTTGGCCTATAAAACGCTGCCGATCGCTAATAATGATATGCGCGGGCTAAAATTTTTTCATTTAAATTCTAACTAAATGATATTTACAGTTTGTGAATTAGATTTACAATCTTTTAGAACTGTGATTAAATGGGGCTTTTATAGATCTAATAATATCTCAGTAAAGCAGCGATATCAGACAAGGCAGCATGATCACCGTGTATACAAACAGTATCGGAGATCAGGTCATGTACATTACCGGCTTTGTCAATAACCTTACCTTTACAAAGATTTTCAAATTGCATTTTCACCGCCACAGGGTCCGTTAAAACAGCACCAGGCTCGTTGCGTGAGACCAGGCTCAGGTCTTCATTGTACGCCCTGTCTGCAAAACTTTCTCTCAGCACCGGCAAATTTTCTTTTCCACAAATGGCTTCCAGAACAGAGCCGGGCTGGGTGAGGATGGTTAAATCTGTTTTCATCTTTTTCACTGCTTCGACCAGTGCTGATGCTTCTTTTTCTTTTTTACAACAGACATTGTACAAGACGCCATGTGCTTTGACATGATGCAAAGGTATTTGCAAGGCATCACAAAGCCCTTTAAGGGTAGCAATTTGGTAAAAAATGCAGGATACCAGATCGTCGAACTCCATTTCCATATACCTCCGTCCAAAGCCCTGGAGATCCGGAAAAGAAGGATGAGCCCCCACTTTGATATGATTTTTTTTCATGCTTTCCAAAGTAGAAACAATAGCATTATAATCTCCTCCGTGAAAGCCACAGGCCACATTGACAAGATCGGCTATATCCGTAATAGGTGTTTCATCGAAGATTTGGTAGCGACCAAAATTTTCACCACAATCTATGTTTATGGGTAGTCTATTCATGAGAAAACGGATACCAGGGTTTTATAGGTAAGCAAAATACTCACTAAGAGCACAAAAAATCCCGCCAGATTGAGCCAAATGTTGTTTTTGTTTTTTTTCATTGTGGTTCTGGTGTTGAGCAGGTATAATATCATGATAATAAAAACGGGTAATAACATGCCATTGATTACCTGCGCAGTCTTAATGACCCAAAGATTGTTAACATTGGCTATGGCTACCCAGGCCCCCAAAATAACCACAGCAACTTCTATCCAGAATCCAAGGCGTTTTTGAGAAAGAAAAAAATGTTGCCATAAACCGGAAGCCACCTTGCCTGCGGCCATAGGTGCCGTCAAGGCTGAACTGAAGCCGGCAGCAAATAGCCCTGTACCAAAAAGCCACAGTGAGGAGCCGCCCATGTTGTTTTTTAAAACAGTTGCCATATCAGCAGCATTGGCAATGGTACTTCCTTCTCCTATCTTCCCGGTAATTACAATGGCCAAACTAATCAGTCCACCCATTAATATGGAAATAGCCCCTTCTGTTCTCAGTGCCTTTAATTCGCCCTCCCCGGCATTATAAACCAGAGCTGAATGCAAAAATAAATTGTAAGGAACCACCGTAGTGCCCACCAGTCCCAGGGCCAGCATGAGTTGGTCGTCCATCAAGGATGGAATCAACAGACCTCTCAGCAATTCTCTAGGTCCGGGCATAAAATACATGGCCAACGCTATGAACGTAAGGCTCATTACGGCTACCAGCATGCCAAGAATTTGTCTGAATTGTTGTGTATTGTTAAATGTAAAAATAAACAAACACACCACCGCAACCCCAAAGACAATCCAAGGGCCTGGGATCTCTTCAAATAAAAGGGCAACGCCCAGACTGGTGCCGGCCAAATTGCCGCTTTGGTAAGCTGTATTTCCTACAATAATAGCTGTAAATATAAACAGGGCAAACAAGCCCTTCAGCCAGGGCCGGGTGAACCTGGAGAGAAAGATTTCTTCGAGACTGCGCTTTTCCCGAACAGCTAATCTTACTACCATATCCTGCAGAATGATGGTGGCTAATGTTGAAAAAAGTACAGCCCACAGCAACGAGACGCCACTTTTGACGCCGGCAAGCAAACATACAGTAACGGTTCCCGGTCCAATGAAGGCCCCTGTGATGATTACACCCGGACCGGAAAGCAAGTTCGATGAAAATGATGGCTTCATGAGCCTAAGATAACAACAATGGACGAATTTGACTTCCAGGCGTTCAAATTAGCACATGGCCATAAGCAAAAAGGCTATATTTGCGGCAAATTTGACGAAATGCCGGCATTATTTATCGTTAAGGACACGGCCTATTCCATTGAACAAATCATGGCAGCCATCGAAGCCGATGATCTGGTCTTACAGTTGGATCCAAAACTGGCAAAAAAAATAAAAGCCAATCGCGCTTACCTCGAACAAAAAATGAGTCAGAAAGATGTCGTTTTTTATGGTATCAATACCGGCTTTGGTTCGCTTTGCAATATTAAAATCAGCCACGGTGAATTATCTACCCTGCAATTCAATCTGGTTCGCTCCCATGCATGTGGGACCGGCGCGCTGGTTGATCCTTTGCTATGCAAGCTTATCTTTTTGCTCAAAATTATCAATCTGAGCAAGGCTTACTCCGGTGTAAGAAAAGAGTTGATCGATCACATGATCCACCTTTTTAATGCGGGCCTTGTGCCGGTGATTTATGAACAGGGCTCCTTGGGTGCATCGGGTGACCTGGCGCCACTCGCTCATTTGAGCCTGATGCTCATCGGAGAAGGTAAGTGTTATTATAAAGGAAAAATGCAGGACACTGCCAGGGTTTTCAAAAATCTGCAATTGCAAGCCACCAACCTGGCGTCAAAAGAAGGTCTGGCCCTACTCAATGGCACGCAATTTACCCTGGCCCATGCCATGACAGGAGTGTTCAAAGCTCAAAAGGCGATGCTCTATGGCAACCGACTGGCGGCTATGTCGCTGGAAGCATTTGGGTGTAGCACGGATCCATTTCATCCCTTGGTAGGTAAAATCAGAAATCACCGGGGACAAGCTGCTGTAGCCGCTGAAATTCTGGGGCTGGTCAAAGGAAGCAAGCTCACCGGCCATAAAAAATACAGTGTGCAGGATCCTTATTCTTTTAGATGTATACCTCAGGTTCACGGCGCTTCCTACACCGCTATTGAGCACGTAAGTGGGGTTGTTGAAAACGAATTGAATGCCGTTACTGACAATCCTAACATTGGGCATGAAGAGGATTTGATTCTCTCAGCGGGCAACTTTCATGCTCAAAATCTGGGTTTGGTAGTGGATTATCTCGCCATCGCTCTCGCTGAATTGGGCAACATTGCGGAACGCAGAATTTTTCAACTCATTCATGGGGAAAGAGGTTTGCCACCGTACCTGACAGCCGATGCAGGTCTTTCATCCGGTTTTATGATAGCCCAATACACAGCAGCCTCTGTGGTAAGTCAAAACAAACAATTGTGTTCTCCCAGCTCGGTTGACAGCATTGTTTCGAGTCGCGGTCAGGAAGACCATGTGAGTATGGCCGCCAATGGAGCTACCAGATTGCTGAAAATATGCGAAAATGTCAATACAGTTTACGCCATTGAAGCCTTGATTGCCTGTCAGGCTTTGGATTTCAGAGGGTCAGAAAATGCCGGTAAAAAAAGCAGAGAAATGTATGGGCTGATTCGAAAATCTATCCCGTATCTTAGCACAGACAGGGTGTTGCACGATGATATATTTAAAGCTAAGGACATACTTAAGGCGTTGAAGTAAAACAGGTTAAATCATGCTACACATAATTTCTTCCCCAAATGGTCAAGCTGCTGCAGAAAATCATAATTTTGTAGGCCTCAAAAGGCAGGGCTAATATATATAAGCTGCCGGTTGGCAACGTGAAAACAACATGAAATTGAATCAAAAACAAATCCACAATAACAGAACGATGGTTCAAAAAAGTGCATTTTATTTATTTACGCTGCTATTGCTGATGTCTTCCTGCTCCAAGCCTATGGCAAGGTTTGTTACCGAAACAAAAGACAACCAGGCCCCGGCCCGGGTTAAGTTCGACAACCAGTCCAAAAAGGCAGAAACCTACCTTTGGGACTTTGGTGATGGCACTACCTCGCAGGACATATCTCCCACCCACAAGTATATAACATCGGGAAAGTATACAGTAAAACTAACAGCCACCAAAGGCAAGAAACAACATACCATGGAAAAAGAACTCATTTTTGATGCCCCCCATGATTGTCTCGTAGAAATGGAAACTACGTTGGGCTCAATTACCATCAAACTATACGACAGCACCCCTCAACACAGAGACAACTTCATCAAGTTGGCTGAAACAGAGTATTACGACAATATGCTGTTTCATCGCGTAATCAATGGTTTTATGATCCAGGGAGGAGATCCCGACAGCAAAACAGCTAAAAAAGGTCAGCGTTTGGGAGTTGGAGGCCCCGGATATACCGTGCCTGCAGAATTTGTTGATGGCCTTATCCATATCAAAGGAGCATTGGCTGCTGCCCGTCAGGGAGATGCCGTGAATCCAGAAAAAAGATCATCCGGATCCCAGTTTTACCTGGTTCAGGGCAAACCCTTAACGGCTTCACAACTGGATCAAATGGAATGGCAGAAAGGATATAAATATACCCCTGAACAAAGGGAAATTCTTACCACTCAGGGAGGTACGCCCTTTCTCGACAAGGACTATACGGTCTTTGGTCAGATCGTGAAGGGACTTGATATCATCGACAAGATAGCAGCTGTTCCTACGGATAATGCAGACCGTCCGGTGGAAGATGTAAAAATTATTAAAGTAAGGGTTATAAAATAAAGTCACATGATTACAGAAGGAATCCTTGGCATCGACGTAGGAGCTACCGGCATTAAAGGAGCCATTGTTGACCCCAAAACCGGCAAGTTGCTAACGGAACGGATCAAAATTAAAACACCCAAACCGGCCACACCGGAAGCCGTTCTTTTAGTGATTAAAGAGCTTAAACGCAAACTCAAGTATGGGGGAGAAAAAATTGGAATAGGATTTCCATCCGTTGTAAAAAATGGCGTTGTTCTGAGTGCAGCCAATATTGACAAAACCTGGTTGGAGTATCCAATAGTGGATAGATACAGTAAGGCTTTCAGAAAGCATGTTTATGTAATCAATGACGCTGATGCCGCAGGCCTGGCAGAAATGAAGTTTGGCAGGGGAAAAAAGAAAAAGGGGTTTGTGATCTTCCTCACTTTGGGAACCGGCATAGGGTCAGCTCCTTTCAAAGACGGTAAGCTATTGCCAAATACCGAATTTGGACATTTGAAATATAAAACTTCGGTAGCAGAAAAATATGCATCCAACAGCGCAAGAGAAGCCAAAAAACTAAGCTGGAAGGTATGGGGGAGTGAACTCAATGAGTACCTGAAAATGCTCGATTTTTATTTATCTCCGGATTTGTTTATCATCGGTGGTGGGGTAAGTAAGGATTTTATATCTTATAAAAATTTCCTCACCCTCAAAACACCGGTTGAACCGGCATCCCTGCAAAATGCAGCCGGTGTAATTGGAGCTGCCATGGCAGCCGAAGATGAAATGTTTGTTTAAAATATACAGGATTGCAAACGTATACCATTAAGACGGATCGATTTGAAGGTCCATTCGACCTGTTGTTGTTCTTCATCGAAAGAGATGAACTGGACATAAACGATATTCCTATTGCCAAAATTACCGATGATTTTTTGTCGTACATCAAGGAATTGGAAACCCTCAACATCGATGTAGCGAGTGAATTTATACTGGTAGCGGCAACCCTGATGCGCATCAAGGCCAAGATGCTCATTCCCCGCAAAGAACTCGATGAACAGGGTAATGAAATTGACCCCAGGGAAGAATTGGCGCAACGTCTTTTGGAATACAAACGATTCAAGGAAGTGGTCGACGACTTCGCCGCGCTTGAAGATATTCGCCTGTCCAGACACCATAGGGGGGATGCAGCCACCGAACTCAAAATCATTGCAGGTAAGGCATTGGTAGACCTTGAGTTGGAATCACTGTCATTGTATAAATTGTTGCTCACCTTCCAGAAGATTATGGAACGTTTTGAGCAACAAAAAAACAAGCCCGTCCATACCATTGTAAAATATGGTTATACCATTGAAAACCAGCAGCATTTTATCATAGAATCCATTAAAACACACCAGAGAGTCGATTTTGCCGGTCTCTTTGAAAAGGCAGAAAACCGAATTCACGCGCTGGTTACCTTTTTGGCTCTGCTCGAGCTACTCAACCTGCAGCAAGTGAAAATCCTGCAAGGAGAGGGAATAAATAACTTCTGGGTATATCCCGGCGATGAAGAACTCCCTGAGGAGACACAAGCAGAGGAGACACAAGCAGAGGAGACACAATCAGGAGAAGACTTATAGACAAATAAGGCCCACTGGTCGAATTTTAGCTGACTGCCTATCCGATTCTTCCCGGATTCATCTGAAATTCTCATACCTTAGTGGAGAAATTGAATTCAATTGGAATTTACTGAAAACATCAAAGAGGCCATCGTTTCGATCAAAAACAACTTGTTGCGGTCGATGCTAACCCTGCTCATCATCGCTGTGGGCATCACTTGTCTGGTGGGCATCCTTACGGCTATCGATGCTATTTTGTTTTCCATGAGCGACAATTTCAATCGATTGGGAGCCAATACCTTTAGGATAAGGCCGGCAGACGAAACCATCAAAACCACCAAAAAAGGTAAAAAAACGGTTGAGTCACCTCCCATTACTTTCGAACAAGCCATGGAATTTAAAGACAAATTTAAATACAGTGGCGCTCATGTGTCTGTTGAAACACGGTGCGAATCCGGTGCCACCATCAAATGGGGAGATGAAAAAACCAATCCCAATGTCAATGTATTTGGTATTGATGAAAATTACTTCACTACCTCTTCTATGGAGCTGGAAACAGGGCGCAATTTTGCCATCAATGAAAATAACAAAGTTATCCTCGGTTCGGATGTGGTTAAAAAATTGTTCAACGGCAAGCCGGAAAAGGCCCTGGGCAAAACGATTTCGGTGAATGCCGATCGGTATGAAGTGATTGGTGTGATCAAAGCGAAAGGAAGCGGAAGTGGTGGTGGAGCAGACAGGGTGGTTTACATTCCGCTGTTGCCTGCCAAATTCAGATATGGCTATGCGGATAAAAACTATGGTGTCAATATTGCCATGTCCAACGCATCGATGGTCGATGTAGCCATCAACAACGCTACAGGCATCATGCGCAACATCAGAAAACTCAGTGCCATTGATGAAAACGATTTTGAGATTCGCAAAAGCGATTCTATCCTGCAACGCCTGAAAGAAATGACCTCAACCCTCAGACTGAGTACGGTTATTATTGCCATGCTTACTTTATTGGGGGCCTCCATTGGACTTATGAACATCATGTTGGTTTCTGTAACCGAGCGAACCAAAGAAATCGGCGTACGAAAGGCATTGGGCGCTACCAGCAACAACATCCTTATTCAGTTTTTGACAGAAGCCATTGTTATTTGTTTGTTGGGAGGTCTGGTGGGCATCTTATTAGGCATAGGCATGGGTTATGGGATTACTTTGATCATCAAAGGCAAGTTTTTTATCCCCTGGGCCTGGATCTTCCTGGGTATAGTTGTCTGCATCATCGTGGGAATTGTGTCGGGCCTCTATCCGGCTCTAAAGGCAGCCAAACTCGACCCCATCGAGTCTTTGCGATACGAATAAGGTGCCTTGCGACTTCATTAGCCGGGTGTAAGCCAGCGTAATTCTTCTTATTATTGCGATACAATTGGCAATAGTCTTGTATGAAAAGAAGGGATTTCAACTTTTATTTACCAGCCGGCTTATTAGGCTTACCGGCGATGGTCAATGCAGCCCCAATGCACAAAATCAAAACACCGGCCATGTTAAAAAAGGGAGATAAAGTGGCACTGATTTCACCTGCAGGTCCGGTGAGTGAAGAAAAGTTTGCCAATGCCTTGATCAATATGGAAAATTTGGGACTCATCCCTGTTTACAACGATGTAGCCAGAAACACGTACGGATATTTTTCTGCTAAAGATGAAGAAAGACTGGCCGATCTGCACCAGGCGTTTGCCGACCCGTCAATTAAAGCCGTTTGGTGTTTGAGAGGTGGGTATGGCTGTACCCGGATCTTGCCATTCATAGATTACAAGCTCATCAAAAACAACCCCAAGGTCTTTATTGGGTATAGCGACATTACGGCTTTGCACCTCGCCTTTTACCAAAAAGCCGGCTTACAAAGTTTTCATGGTCCTGTGGCTTCCAGTCAGGTATTCAGTGATTATTCATTACAAAATGTTAAAGCCTTGTTCTTTGGTGGACAGACCGAAATTACCGTGGGTCCACACATCCAAACCGAAGAAAAGTACCGACAAGAGATTCTCACGTTGTTTGAGGGCGAAGCAAAAGGCAAGCTTATGGGCGGAAATTTGACCCTTTTGGCTGCCATGGCAGGCACCCCGTTTGCACCCTCATTTAAAAACAAAGTCGTTTTTATGGAGGAAGTAGGTGAAAAACCCTACCGCATTGACCGGATGCTGACCCAACTATGGCAAGCGTCTGACATTTCAAAATGCAGCGGAATTATATTTGGCACCTTTTATGATTGCCAGGCAAAAACAGAAGAAAATTCTTTTTCTTTGATAGAAGTAATACAAAATTTTGCTGATTTAGCTAAAAAACCGGCCATTTATGGTTTTCCGGTAGGGCATGTGTCAGACATGGTTACTTTGCCTATGGGTGGCGATGCTACTTTACAAGCCAATGATAACGTTGTCATATACAGGCTTTAAAAGAGTGTTGATTTCTACCATGTATTATTTTTTATAAGTCTTTCATCCTTAATGAGATTTAACATTGAATTTACGCTGATTCATTAGGAAAAAAGGGTCTTATTGCGTAGTTTTGTAGCTCGTTTAATAACCAACCGACTCATGAACAGAACCAAATTTCTATTGGTATGGCTGTGTGCCCTATTGCTATCCCTACAAGCAGACGCCCAAACAGCCCAAACATTACCCTTTTCACAGGACTGGACAAATTCCGGATTAATCACCACTACCAACGTTTGGACAGGCGTTCCAGGCATCATTGGCTACCGTGGTGATGATATCACTGCCGCTACGGGAGTCGATCCACAAACTTTGCTGGGTGAAGGAACCATCTTTGTGAATGTGATTCCAAATCTTACCAATGCCAACAATACCTCCGGTGGTGTGGGTGAGTTTGAAAGTCCATTCAATGTGGTAGCTCTTCAAGGTTCAGGTACTGCAGATGCCCCAAACATCGTGATTTCCATCAATACGAAATGCATGTCGGGCATTCAGGTAAGCTATAACCTCAAAGACATAGATGGCACCACAGACAATGCCATCCAGCAAGTAGCTCTTCAATACAGGATAGGTAATACCGGTAATTTCACCAACGTGCCAGCCGGCTATGTAGCCGATGCCACTACGGGTCCCAGCTTGGCGACACTGGTTACTGCCGTGAGCGCAACGCTGCCTGCGGCCTGTGACAACCAGGATTTGGTTCAAATTAGGATCATTACTTCCAATGCAGTTGGAAACGATGAATGGGTTGGTGTGGATGACATCAACATTACAGGCACAGCAACAGGTCCAACTGCTGCTGTTATTTCCGGCGAAGGCACTTTTTGTGGTGAAGGCAATACAGGGGATGTGCCCATGATTGTAACTATTACAGGAGGAACTGCACCGGATTCCATTGTAATCACGGATGGTACCAACAACTTTGCTTTCAACTCTTATAACAGTGGTTCCCCAATATCTTTGGGCATTTCTGCCACCACAACATTTACCCTGGTTTCTGTGAAAGATGCCAATGGATGTGCTGTATCACCAGCCAATCTTAGCGGATCAGCCGTGATGACGGTCAACAATTGTGGTCCTTGTGACCTTAGTTCTGCAGGACTTGCAGATGTACATTGCGAAAACAATGCAGAAACCGGTTCCAATACCGACGATTATATTTGGTTCACTTTGAATCCTGTGGGCACCAATCTTGGCAACCAGGGATATACAGTAACGGTTTCTTCTGGTTCTGTTTTATTGGATGGAACCGACCCCGCTGTCAATGTACCCTATGGCAGCCCCAATTTTTTCAGACTTCAGCAAGGATCAGCTGGAGCCGGAAACATAACGCTTACGGTTACTGACTCACAAGCAGGTTCAGCTTGTGCAATCTCGGAAGTAGTCATTGATCCGGGAGCCTGTTCGCAACAAGAGCCAGCGGTTACTGTTACCATAACAGATCCTTGCTCATGCAACAATGATGCTTCATTGGCCGGAAACGACGGCACTTTTGGAGAAGAAATTACCGTGACCGGTCCTGCCGGGGCTTTGGTTACAGCATCTTGCACCGGTTGCATTGGCTATACCGGTTTCAACGAAGTAACTCCCGGAGTTTATGTAGCAGCTTTTAGCCATATTGATAATCAGGGATACCAAGCCGCTATTTTTATAGACGGAATTTTCCAGGATTCAATTTCCAATATTTGTGCTTATCCGGATGTATTCATCGATGGGCAAGGCCCCTTCCTGAATTGCTCGGGCCAGACCGCGGTAAACCTTACCGCAGATATTTCAGGTGATGGCGGCATGGGCACTTATACCTGGACAGGCTCCGGCGTAACGGGCAGTACTTTCAACCCATCAGGGTTGCCTGCCGGTGCCAATGTAATCACGCTTAGTTATCAGGGTGAAGCCAATGGCAACGTTTCCGTGGACGGCATTACACCTGCTTATCCGGGTTGCATCCAGGCAGATACAGCTCACTTCATCATCAACAACGGTCAACCGGTAAACGAGGGCCAGGGGGGTAGTGTTTGCGCCAATGCCTCATTTGCCCTGAATGCTACCGGAACGGGAAGCTGGTCAGGTGGTGCGGGCATGTTCAACAATCCCAATCTGCCAAATGCTACTTATACTCCGGCTCCGTCAGAGGTGGGAACTACTGTAATTCTTACCTGGACAGTGCCCAATGCATGTACACCCAATTTTGATACCGTTTGGATCAATGTGATTGCTTTACCTACTGTCAATGCAGGATCTGATATTTCAGCCTGTTTTGGTCCGGTAAACCTGTCTGCTATGGCCAATGCACCGGGAGTTTGGACCGGTGGCAGCGGAAACTTTGCCAATGCGGCCAGTGCGATGACAACTTACACGCCATCACCTTCTCAGGAGGGTACTACCTTCAACCTCACTTACACGGTGAGTAATTCTTGCGGCTCGACCAACGATGCTGTGAGCATCACTTATCCGGCCAATCAGGCTCAGTTCCAGTACAATCCAAATATTCTTTGTACCAATGGCACTCCTCAGGCACCCACCCATAATACTTTTGGCAGAAACGGTACTTATTCTTATACCTCACTTAGTGGCCCCGGTACTTTATCCATCAATACGGTAAGTGGGGTTATTACACCCGCTACCAGCACTCCCGGCACTTATAAGATTACGAATACCATTCCGGCTACAGCAGGTGGACCTTCTCTGATCATCACAGGCATCCTGGACGGTCCACTAACAGGTGGTTTGCCTAAATTTATCGAATTGTATGCGATACAAGCCATTCCCAATCTTAGCATCTTTGGACTGGAAAATGCCAGTAACGGCGCAGCTTCTGCGGGTGTACCAGACTACGTTTTCCCCGCAGTATCCGTAACGGCCGGTTCTTTTATTTATGTGGCATCTGAAACCACTGGCTTCACACAATGGATGGGTTTTGCCCCCAATTTTGTGAACGGGGTAGCCAACAACAATGGAGACGATGCTGTGCTGTTGTACCAAAGCGGTTCAGTCATTGATGTTTATGGCGTTCCCGGTGTCGATGGTACAGGCCAGTCATGGGAAACGATGGATGGTTGGGGTCACCGCAACTCCGGAAGTTGCCCAAGTTCAGTTTATATACCTGCTCAATGGAGTTATAGTGGTATTGATGCGCTGGATGATTCCAATGTTACCACCGGGACCAATGCTTCAGCAACACCTCCTTATCCTACAGCCAATTTCTCTCCGGGACTTTGCGGTGGATCGTCAAGTTGCACTTTCACATTTATGGATACCGTTACCATCCGACTTGCTCCCGTAGTGGATGCAGGCCCGGGTAGGGTAAGCTGCGGACCCATGCCCGTGACTTTAGCTGCAACCGGCACAGGAGTATGGAGCGGTGGCGCAGGTAGTTTTTCCAACGCAAATTCACCTACTTCCAACTATACACCCAATGCCTCAGAGGTTGGAAGCAGTGTTTATCTGTATTATACAGCTTCAGACGCTATCTGTGGAATTTCAAAAGACAGCACTTCCATCACCTTTATACAACCTCCTTTATCTGCACAATTTACCTACCAGGCACAGGAGTTTTGCCCCAATGGAGCAAATCCGGTGGTTTCACATACCACAGGTGTTGATGGAATTTACAGAGTTACTCAAGGCAACCCGGCCAATGTAGATCTCGACAATCTTACCGGCGAAATAGAATTATCCAATACCCAACCCGGCACTTATACGGTTACCAACAATGTTTATGCGTGTGGCAACCTCATGATCACAGGCTTTGTTGATGGTCCATTGGTAGGCGGTCAGCCAAAAGCCATCGAATTTTATGCACTCGAAGATATTGCTGACCTCAGCATTTATGGTTTGGGTGTTGCCAATAACGGTGGCGGCAGTGATGGTATTGAAGATGTATTTCCCAATGATTTTGTGGCAAAAGGCAGCTTTATCTATGCCGCAGTCAATGGAGTAGACTTTCAATCCTATTTCGGCTTTGCACCGGATTATATTTTCCCCGACTTCCAGATCAATGGTGACGATGCCATAGAGTTGTTTTGCAGTGGAGACGTAATTGACGTTTTTGGTGAAATCAACCAAAGTGGTACCGGACTTCCATGGGAATATATGGACGGATGGGTCTATAGAAAAAACAATCAGAATATTACAGGCAATTTCTTCAATGTTAATGACTGGATCTATGGCGGTGTGAATGTATTGGACAATACCACCACCAATGCTTCGGCACCCAATCCTTTCCCATTGGGTACGTTTACAACCAACGCAAGCCCGGTATGCCCGCCCAATACATTTAGTCAGACCATACTGATTGGGGATACAAGGTTACCTCAGGTAAATTGTCCGCCCAATCAAACCATCATTCTTCCTCCGGGAGATTGCGGTGTCTTCGCCCAGTTTCCACTTCCGCAGGTGATGGATAATTGTGCCGGTGATCCGGTTATAAATCAGGTAGGAGGACCTCTTCCCGGTGAATTTGTTCATAAAGACAATTCTCCTGTATCGGTAACTTTTGAAGTGTTTGATTTTTATGGTAATGGTCCTGTGCCCTGCAGCTATCAGGTAAGCATTTTGGAATACCCTTATCCAACAACAGCACTTGCCTGCAACGACAGAATCAATTTATCTTTGGATGCAGATTGTTACGCGTTTGTAAACGCGGATATGATATTGGAAGGAGGACCTTATGGATGCTATGATGATTACATTGTAGATATTGCAGGTTTGCCGGGACAAGAGATTACACAACCGGGTGTTTATAATGTAACGGTAACAGATCCGGATACCGGCAATAGTTGCTGGGGTGTGATACATGCAGAAGACAAGTTGCCACCTATCATCAAATGCGAACAGCCTATGTGCGATTTGCTATCATTGAGCGGAGAGTGGGATAGCAACGATGCTGCCTTCTCCCCGGGTGTTTGCTGGGCATTTGATGGCTTTACGCCCAATCCGGGCATACTATACGATGTTTTGCAATTTACCGTAGCAGTAGGTGGCAATTATACATTCACGATGGATGATTCACCGTTGTTTGATGGAATTGCAGGTATCTATTCCGGTAATTTTGATGCCAATGACCCATGCACCAATCTGATTGGAGGGGATGATGATATCAATGGTATTTTTGAAACAGAACCTTCCTTTACCATTAACTTAACGCCAGGTACTTATTATCTGGTGAGCAGCACATGGACTGCCGGTCAAATGGGAGTTTACAACTGGACATTCAGTGGTCCCGCCAATTTACAAACGCCTTGTGATTTTACTTGTCTGGATAAAGAAGGCATACTCAATGGAGATATTGAATTGCCTGAACCGGAGGTGTTTGAGTGCTCAGATTATACCCTCAATCATTTTACCTATGTTACCGGAGACGAATGCAATGGTGAAACCATTGTAATTGAATATATCGTTACAGATTTATTGGGGTCAAAAGCCAGCTGCAGCCAGCACATCGCCATCCAGCCATTGAGCATCGATGATGTAGTGTACCCGGTTAGTCCTGCCATTCTTACCTGCAACGCGGGTACGACACCCGAGGAGATCAGCAATTATTTTGAGGATGTGTCTTATGGATATCCATATGTCATCAACTTCCTGGGAGATTCACAACCAATAGACAATAATACATGTAATATCTATGCTGCCTACCACGATGCAGTGATAGCCGCTTGTGGTACTGCCTGTCTGGGTAATAGTAAGATAGTTCGTACCTGGACATTGTTAGACTGGTGTACACTGGAAACAGCCAACTACGTACAGATCATCA
>CALJKQ010000233.1 GCA_937973565.1 uncultured Saprospiraceae bacterium
GAAAAACAGACCCTGCTCGATCAGCCGGCCTAGTTGGGCGTCGGTTTCAATCACAAAGCCTTCGCGCAACAATAATTTTCCGTTGGCATCACTAACAGCCCAAGGGAGTGGCTTGCCTATCTGGATGTTACCGACACTGATGCGTTGCTTACCCATGCTAAACCCGTTTTCGGAATCGACTAACGTTCTGTTTATGTATTGAGTATAGCAACGATTGCTAATATTCAAGAAATATAAGAGCTTATGCTGGAATTCCCCAGTTTCGTGTTTCGTTTTGGAAAATATTCTGACTGATATCGGCGATAAATCGCGCCATAACGGATTGGCTGAGGACAAAAAATTGCCCAACAGGATTTGTTGGGCAATGATGGGGTGTTCTATTTCACCACTTGCAACTTGGCACGGCCCTTGGGGCGTGTGTCGTCGCCGCTGTCGGGCGGCGGCGGTGGAGGCGTTTCTTCGTCGATGACTGCTTCAAAGTTCATCCCCATGCCATTTTCCCGGGCAAACAGCGCAATCACATTGCCGATTGGCACAACGATGTCCTGCGGTACGCCATTGAAGCGGGCGGAGAAGGTAATGAAATCGTTTTCGATCAACATGTCGCGGGTGGCGTTGTAGCTGACATTCAAGACGATTTCGTTGTCTTTGACATATTCCATCGGTACCCGGATGCGATCACCAAGTACTGCCACCGCCAGATAAGGGGTGTGTCCCTGATCGGTGCACCATTGATGCACGGCGCGCAACAGATAGGGTTTCATTGAACTGTCACTCATGCTCTGCTCCTGAATAAAGATCAGGCCGGAAGCGTGTCCGGCCAGTCGATCATTTGCGCATTGCTTTTTCGTTGGGCGTCAGCGAATCAATAAATGCCTGGCGGCTGAACAGACGCTCCGCATATTTCATCAGGTTCGGGTTGGGTTTGGCAAATTCGATACCGTAATGTTCCAGGCGCCACAGTAGCGGGGCAACGGCAACGTCGAGCATGGAGAATTCATCACCCAGCATGAACTTCTGCTTGGCGAAAACCGGGGCAATCTGAGTCAGGTTGTCTCGGATTGCCGAGCGTGCTTTTTCCTGGTCCTTCTTCGACGAAGCGGCATTTTCCAGTACCCGCACGTGAACAAACAACTCTTGTTCAAAACGGAATAGGAACAGGCGAGCGCGAGCACGCATTACCGGATCGGCTGGCATCAGTTGCGGGTGGGGGAAGCGTTCATCGATATATTCATTGATGATGTTGGCTTCGTGCAGGATCAGGTCGCGTTCCACCAGCACTGGCACTTCGTTGTAGGGGTTCATCACGGCCAGATCTTCCGGTTTGTCGTGGATATCGACATCATTGATCTGGAAGTCCATGCCTTTTTCGAACAGAACGATACGGCAACGATGGCTGAATGGGCAGGTGGTACCCGAATAGAGGGTCATCATGATGAGGCTTGCCTTTCGTTTTAATGCGCAAAAACGGCAATTCTAGCAGTTAGCTGTGGTGAAATGCCAGTTTTGTATAGCAAGTTATTGATTCGGAATAAAAAAACGGAAGGCATTGCCTTCCGTTTTTGTTTGCTCTCAGTTGCTGAGTCAGTGTACGTCTTTCCAGTACTCTTTCTTCAGCATGTATGCCAGTGGCAGGAAGATCAGCGTCAGGAACAGCAGAACCACATAACCAATGGTCTGGCGCTTGTTCTGTGCCGGTTCACCCATATAGACCAGATAGTTGACCAGGTCGGCAACGGTCTTGTCATATTCTGTGGTGTCGGCTTTGCCATCGGCGCCCAGACGAGTCTGGCTACCGGCTTTAACCAGCTTCAGGGTTTTGGTTTCGTGACCATCGTTGATGATGCCACCTACAACCCCAACTCTCCGTGCAGCGCCTTCATCGCATCATCAGGCAGTGATCCGGGCACAGCCGGTGTTCAGGCAAGTTCGGTGTTTTCAGCCGACTTAGATGAGTGCACCAAATACCGCATGTTATTTTTCAATTACGGAGATAAACCCATCAATACCCGTTTACCCAGTTTCAATGGCCCCGGTATTTTATTAGAGGAACCGGCTACACCCATTACTGATTTTATGGTTACTTATGTTGCCGTTAAAAACTCAACGGATATCATCACTGCGGTTTCCAATTCTGCCAACTTTACCAATCTGAGCCCGGGTATTTATACGATCTATGGGTATACTTTCAAAAGCGGGGGAACTACTCCTCCAAATATTACAGATCTGAATAGTTATGTGGGTAAAAAATACAATGAGTTTTATATTGCCGGAGATTGTTTCCTTCCAAGTCTCAACAGCTTCCAATTGGAAGTAGTTGGCTCTTGTTCTCTGGAAGCTGCCGAGTTGGGTGTTCAATCACCCTGCAACCCGCTGGATAATTCATTTACCCAGGAAATTATTTTGACCTATACGGATGCACCGGGGGATAGTATTGTAATTGGTAATAATGTATTTGCAATTACTTCAAGTCCGCAGAATATCGTTTTTACCGGCAATTCGAATGGATCAACAACTTTCCTTGATGCTTATTTCAGAGAAGAAGCAACTTGCCGATTTACAGTCAGCATCAATCATCCCCAAAACTGTTGTCCATTTGAAATTGGTGTAGAAACCGATCAAAGGGGATGTGAAGGCCAACCACTCACAGTTGATGCCAATACAAACCTCGGTACTTACGAGTGGAAGAACAGCGCAGGAATGGTAATTGGAATGGCTTCTTCCGTTGTGCTAAATACTGCGGGAACCTATACCGTTAATGTTACCAGCCCAACAGGATGTAGCAAGTCACAGGATTTCACGGCCGTTTTTGAACCTACTCCTACCGTGTCACTTCCAGCCGATGTAACCATTTGCGATGGAGTGGACTTTATGGTGGCTGCCAATACTACTGCTTCATTTTTGGAGTGGTACAAAGATGGAGTATTGGTACAATCGGGGCCCCAGAAAACCCTCACTGTAGACACAGCAGGCGTTTACCAGGTAAAAGCAGGCAATTCGGCAGCTTGTCAGGTTACCGATGAAATAAATATTGGTGTGAAACCTTCTCCTAAACCCAATCTAGGAAACGACAAGGATATTTGCGAAGGAGATGATGTCACCTTGAGCATTACCGACAATGGAACCGTGAGTTGGTTTTTCAACAATACCCCAATTCCCAATCAAACAGGTAAAACACTGACTGTATCCGAAGAAGGGGTCTATAAAGTTGTAGTGGCCGCGGCCAATGGTTGCACCAATGAAGATATAGCAAATGTAAATGTTTATGCACTGCCAACTGTCAATGCAGGACCCGACCTTAAGTTCTGTGAAGGAAAAGATGTAACCGTCACAGCTACTTCATCCAGTCAGAACTTTCAATGGTTTAAAGATGGAGTATCTTACACGGCGGTTGACTTGTCTTTTGTTACCAATCAACCCGGAAAATACAAAATCGTTGCATCCAACGACATTGGCTGTAAGGTCGCAGACTCTTTGATCGTTACGAGAAATCTTTTGCCAACTGTCAATTTAGGTGCTGATAAAATAGGATGTATCGGAAGCCAGGTTCCTTTGACGGGACCAACCGGCACCGGCTATCAATACCAATGGACATTCAATGGCAATGCACTGACCGGGGGTCAAAACATCAATGCTACCAATCCCGGCACTTATTCGCTACTTGTTACGGATGCCAATGGTTGTACCAACGTTGACATGGTGGATGTTGACTTCAAGCCAGGCCCCAGTGTTACGCTCAGTGATGTAAGTA
Source organism: uncultured Saprospiraceae bacterium (assembly GCA_937973565.1). Taxonomy (GTDB): domain Bacteria; phylum Bacteroidota; class Bacteroidia; order Chitinophagales; family Saprospiraceae; genus JADKBO01. The sequence goes on from CALJKQ010000233.1 coordinate 3,752, forward strand.
TTGAAATTTGCGAAGGCGAATCATATCAGTTGGAGGCAACCACTACGGCTACCAAAATAGAATGGCTCAAGGATGGTCTGACAATCAATGGCCAAACAGGCAAAACGCTCACCATCACACAGGCCGGCACTTATACCATCAAGGCATCCGGCAATGTGGGTGGAGGTGCTGAATGTACGGTAGAAGAGTCTGCAACAGTAGTGGTGAACCCCAAACTGGCGGTCAGTGTAAATGATACCACAGCTTGCGAAGGCGAAACCATTACCCTCACATCCAATGTAAGTGCCTTTAAATACACATGGAAACTGGGTGCTCAGGTAGTGGGCAATTCCAAAACCTATAAGCCCACTGTGGCCGGTACATACACCCTGGAGGTAGAAACCCAAAAGGGATGTAAATCTACCGACAATGTTGTGGTAGTATTCAGCGCACGTCCGAGTGTATTGATCCCTGCTACAGGAGAATACTGCAAAGGCCAGCAGTTGGATGTTACAGGTCAGAGTAATGGCAATAAATTCAGATGGTTGCAAAATGGTACGGCCATTGCCAATGCAACTTCCTTGACACATACTATCAAAAGTGCAGGTACTTTTGTCCTGGAGGCCAGCTTCAATGGCGCATGCCCTCGTACGGATACCATTGTAGTTACAGAAAGGCCGGTTCCTGTTGTGAATTTGGGTACAGATAAAACACTGTGTCCAAAAGATTCTATCGTTCTGGATGCAGCCAATGCGGGTGCTACCTACAACTGGTCGAATGGATCCAACACCCAAAAAGTAACGGTTAAAAACAGTGGGGCCGCTGGTAAGCTTACTTTGAACCTGACGGTAACCAATACTTTTGGTTGTTCAGCTACAGATGTAATCGAGATTACCAACAGACCCGTGGTAAATGTAAACCTCAATGCTTCAGCTCCCGGTATTTGCGGCGGAGATACCGTAACGCTTACGGCAACCGGAGGATTGGATTATGCATGGGAAGGGCCACAAGGCACTTTCGATCTGGTATCATCGGATAAAATTAAGGTGTATCCGGGCACTACTTCTACGTATAGGGTTATAGCCAGTGATGATTGTCCGGGCAACAGGGATACGGCATCCAGAGAGATCAAAATATTTACCCTTCCTGCTGTAAGTGCCGGTGGTGATACCTGTGTGATCAAGGGCAGGTCTATTAAACTCAAAGCGACAGGTGGCGCATTCTATACATGGCAATCAGATGAATCCATTCTCAGTGGCGCAAACACCTCTTCACCCGTGGTTATGCCGGAAGTGGAAACGACCTATTTTGTCCAGATTAAGGATGCCAATGGGTGTATTCAGTTTGATTCGGTGTCGGTATGTATCATCGAAGATCCGCTCAGTCTGTTGAAGCAGGTGGATGCCATTACACCCAATGAGGATGGATACAACGATGAACTGGAGTTTATCGGTCTGGAAGCATTTCCTGACAACAGCCTGATTGTTTACAACAGGTGGGGTAGTATAGTATATGAGAAACTGAGGTATCAAACAGACGGAGAAAGGTTTGATGGCACCAGAAATGGTGAGCAGCTGCCTCCGGATACATATTATTATGTATTAAAATTTGATACCTATGTATTCAAGTCTGCTTTAACCATTGTCCGTGAAAAGTAATTGTTCAAACAATCAAATGCAAAAAATGAAAACAGCTAAAATATTTATCCTGATTTGTTTGGGCTTTACCACATGGATGAAAGCCCAGCAGCTTCCCTATATGTCTCAATTGGGTGATGCCAAATCTTATTGGAATCCTGCGGCAACTGCATTGGGTACAAATATGAACCTCGATGTTTTTGTAAGGCAGCAATGGGTGGGCTTTAAAGGGGCACCTACCACAGGCTTTATCAATTATCAGTACCCATTTGTGGATTATCGAATGAGTGCCGGCGGCTCTCTTTTATTTGATAAAACAGGCCCGGTTTCCAAAATAGGAGTGCAACTCAACTATGCATACAAAGTTATTGATGCCCTCGGTGAAGACAGCCAACTATCATTGGGTATTACGGCAGGTGCCCAAAGTTACAGCTACAATACCACCAATGCTGTAGTCAACCAATCCGATGACCCATCACTGGGCAAATCGGGTAGCTCGGGCTTTTTTCCTTCAGTAGGAGCAGGTTTCTTCTATCTTTCTGATAATAGGGCATACAGGGCAGACAATACCTTCTTTTTGGGTTTTTCCTATTTACAGGCATATGAAGCCAACGTGCTCATCAATGATCTCAACCAAAAAAGGTATGCCCATTTGGTACTCGATTTTGGTACCAGATTGTACGGTACAACAGGCTATTTTGAACCCAGTTTTACGCTCAATTATGTTGATCCGGAGCTGATCAATTTACAGGTAGGTGCCAAATACGAAATGAGAGATCGTTTTTGGGCGGGATTGGGTTACAGTTCGGTTAGCGATATCAACCTTCAGGGAGGTATTATCTTTAGCGATTTTGGAAACAGAGATGCCAACCTTCGGGTGGGTGTGCTTGCCAATCTGGGCATCACTTCTGCCATTCAATATTTTGGCCCCGGCTTTGAATTTTTCCTGCGGTATGAATTTGATATGGATTGATTTCCAAAAAATAAAATATGTACGACTTCCACGGTAATAAATCCCGTTACTTTGAAATACAGCAATGGGTAACGGAAAATTATATCATACCGTTTCTGCAAATTCCACAAAATCAAAAGCTCCATGTGCTGGAAGTGGGTTGTGGAGAAGCCGGTGTTTTAAAGGCTTTTATGGAGGCTGGTCATACAGGAGTAGGTATAGAGCTTTCACATACGCGTGTGGAAATGGCCATTGCGTTTCAAAAAGATGCCATTCAGCAGGGCAGATTGAAGATTGTAAATGCGAATATTTACGACATCGATCCCAAAATACAAACCGAATACCAGTTTGATCTGATTGTACTCAAAGATGTGATCGAACATATCCCTGATCAAAGCAGATTTATAGCCAAACTCAAAGATTTCTTAAAGCCGGGCGGCCGCGTTTTTTTTGCTTATCCACCCTGGTGGATGCCATTTGGGGGACATCAGCAAATTTGCAAAAGTAAAATATTGTCTCGTTTACCCTGGTTCCATCTACTGCCTGTAGTGCTTTATAAGTCACTACTTCGCTTTATGGGTGAATCTGAAGCCACCATCAAAGAGTTGCTGGAAATCAAGGAGACCGGCATCCTTACCGAACAAATTCATAACTTTATTCGCCAACACGGCTTTGAATCAGAAAGGGAAATTTACTGGTTGATCAATCCCATTTATGTTAGAAAATTCAAACTTAAACCTTTGAAAGCCTGGATTGCCATCCCTTATTTAAGAAATATTTATTGTACAGCGCACTACATTAGTTTTATCGTAAAATAGCAATCAACTTTCCGCTTCTATTTCAGGGTATTCCCGGTCTTCTTCTGAAAAATCAGGCTCGATGCTGTCTGTCGCCAATTGTTCGGCCACAAACATACACCATTCGCATTCCTGGCATGCATTGTCAAAATCATGGGCAACTATTTTTTGATATACATATTGAATTTGTTGGCCAACCTTTTCCATGTCTTCGGGGTGTACCTCTACGGCTTTTACTTTTGCATCTTCTTTTTGGGAGCTCATAAACTGAAAGGTAGCTGTACCGAATCTCCCTTTACCTTCCCGTTGTTTTTCAGTAAGCAGACGATAAAAGACGGCTTGTCTCCAATAATCACCGCCATCTTTGCCACTGCCCGGCTCAAGATCTGCTGCTTTGGTAAATTTACCGGAATCAAACTTTCCAGTCTTATAATCATAAACTTCGTAGTGATCATCATATTGGGAAAGACGGTCTATAATTCCGGTTATGGGAATGCCTTCATAATCGGCCTTTATTTTTAATTCGACCCTATGTTGGCGGGCTAAGTTCCACGAAGGTGAATGGAGTTCAAAGTGATTTTGCAAAGCCAGCTTGCCTTCATATTGATGAGATTCAAATTCAGCATTTGTAAAATGACTTTTGTATTTTTCCATGCCCTGGTAAAAAAAGTTGATCATGATTTCCACGGGAGGAACGGCATCGCTCTTTACATCGTTCCAGTATTGAAAGTACTTTTCAAGGGCATAATGCACTGCGTTTCCATACCCCGGTGCCGGCTTTCTGGCAGAGGGTACCCTCAGTATGTTTTCAAAATAGAAAGTAACCGGACAGTGCAGAAATTTGGAAACACCGGTTGCATTCATCTCCAATTTTGCCAAGGCAGCATCGATAGCCTGACCATCGATCAGGGCTGGTGTGAGCTTTACTTCGCGAATGCTGGTACTCAAAAAATGGGCAAGCTCATCGGCATCACTGTTTTCAATAGGCATGGATGTAATATCGAACCCAAGCTCAGCAAGAAAGGGCAGTGATTCAACGCTCTTACCGTTTTGATCTTCCATGGGTGCGAGCATAACAAGCTGTTGTTTGGCTCTTGTCATTGCCACATAAAACAATCTCCGTTCATCCTCGTCGTTGCTGTCCCCTGCTTTTCGAAAGAGGGTAGGGGGAAATTTCACCTTATCCCCCGGTTTTTCCAACCAGCTTTTTTTACTGGCGTTGAGTATAAATACATGAGAAAATTCCAACCCTTTGCTGCCGTGAGCGGTCACAAAATGAATACCTTCTTCTGATACCAAAATGCTGTTGTAGGGCAAATCGATACCAAATTCCTTCCTTTTTTCGATTGCGTCCAGAATACCGGCCAAATTCATGTCACCGTCTTTGGCAGTGAGGTCTTTCACAAAATCAAAAAATCGGTTGATGAGCTGCAATCGCCAACTGGCATTGCCCGACCTTAAAACCTGATCCATCATTCCGGTTTCGGTAATGACCTTTTCCAGGATAACCTGCGCCGTATGGTTAGACACAGCTGCAATAAGGTTTTCTAAAACATGGGCACAATGAACAAAAGCAGCGGTCTCTGTGATCCCAATACCTTGCAGAGCATTTTCATCCGAAAGGAAGGATCTCCATAGAAAAGCAGTGTCTGTTTCTTCACGGCTCATTCTGGATGCGTGAATAGCAATTCTGCCGATCTCCAGAGGCTTTAGTCCCCAAAAATCATAATGCAAAATTTCAAATAGTATGTGTCTCTGAGAATCGGGATATGCCAATTCACCTTGGATGAAAGTCAGCAATTGGATGATCCTTTTGATTTCGGGTTGCTGCAATACATCCACCCTTTTTTTCACATTTACCGGAATACCCAATTTGGTATAATATTGGATCAACGCATCAGCATCCTTGTGATTTCTGTAAATGATGGCGATTTCGTTGTACGGCACACCCTTATCGTGTAAGTCCTTTATTTGACGTACGAGACCCAACTCCATAGAGCCCGGATTCTTATATAATTTCAGTTCAGGCTTTGGTGTGGTGTTGTCTTCAAATGTTTGACCCGCTTTTAAGTTCTTATTCAAACCGGGAATCTTGTGAGTAAGTCTTTCCCTGTTATTCTCAATCAGCAGTTTAGCTGTGTCGAGGATTTCCTGTCGGCTTCTGTAGTTGACATCCAGTACTACGATGCCGGGATTGAACTTTTCGATAAATCGGTTGATGTTGTGCAGGTTGGCACCCTGAAAACGATAGATAGCCTGATCATCATCACCCACCACGAAAAGGTTGGGTTGATCATCATAATCTCCCAACATGAATAAGATATCGTTTTGAGCATTGTTGGTATCCTGGTATTCATCGGCGAGGACAAACTGAAATTGTTCCTGGTACCGAAGTCGGAGTTCGCCGTGATTTTTTAATGCTTTGACCACCCAGGTGATGGAGTCGTTGAAATCAATCCTATCTTTTTTTCTCAACAATTCCTGGTAAGTGGCCAGCAATTTTGACGCATTGCGAACAAACTCAAATTTCTTCAACTCTGTCTTTATAGACTCTGTTTTTGGATCGCCTTTTTTGTTGCCCTTATAGTTTGACTTGTATTGAAAATCTTCCAGGGTGGGCAATAGGGCTGCGTATTCATCGTATGCGTTTTCTATTTCCTCCGGTGTCCATTCTTCTTGTTTCATGGCACCAAAAACTTTGATGAAGCGGTCAATATCGTAATTTCGGTTGCCGGTATTTCTTTTTAAGGGATGATCTAAGGGCAATTGGGCAACCATCGCCTCTACTATTTCGTACAGTTCTACTTCATCTGCATTTTGCAAATTGAAGTAATCTCCAAAGTATTCGGGATTTTCACGAATGATCTTATTGCAAAAGCCATGGAAAGTGAAGATGCCTACTTTATAAGCATCCGGCCCCATGAAACTTACCAGGCGGTTGCGCATGGCCACCGTACCTGCCTCCGTAAAAGTCAGACACAGAATATTTCCGGCATCAAGGTCTGTTTCATTCAGGATTCGGCATACCCTGAGAGCAAGCATTTGTGTTTTTCCGGTGCCGGGGCCTGCTACGACCAGTAAAGGGCCATAGATGGTGTCAACTGCCACCTTTTGATGATCATTGAGCCGTTGATATTCGGTTTCAAATTTTTGGGCATAAAACGCGCGGTTAGTTGAAGCCATTCGTTAAAATTGTGTTAAGATAGTAAAACTAAAGCAACAAAATACAGATTTTCTACGTCTATGAGTTGTATTTATTGCAGAATAAAATACAACCCTGTTTTGAAATAAAGATGTAAATAGATCAGCAAGCGGAGACTGCTCGGTGTCAAGGACACCTTGAGCGGTCTTTTTTTTTTGCCCCTATTTTACTTGTCATCTCCCATTTAGCTTCCGTTTTGTTATTTTCGTTCTCTAAATTTTTGTCATGGCTATTTTCACAATTGGTGTAACCAATGCAGAGTTCTATGCATACCATGGGGTTTATGAAGAAGAGAACAAAATGGGACACCACTTTGTAGTTAATTTTTCATTGGATTTTGACAGCAAGGAGTTTACCTATGAAAACCTGGAATCTTCCATAGATTATGAAGCCATGTACTTGTTGGTGAAAGCCGAAATGGAAAAACCCCGTAAGTTGCTGGAATCGGTTGCTGAAGATATTCTGAGAATATCCAGAGAAAAATGGCCTTTTGCCTTGCATGGAAGGCTGAAAATTGAAAAAATAGGGGTTCAGTTGGGAGGTAAGGTCCAAAACAGCTATGTATCGCTCTGCTATTGACTCTGCTTACAACCAAATGAAGTATTTTTGCATCTAATTCTTAGAAAGTCAGTAACTATGTTCAAATACTTCGGATTCATTGTAGGTTTTGCTTTTTTTGTCTCATGTCGTTCAGACATGTCATCTGCCTATAAACCCAAGACACCGGCTTTTGGAAAAATGAACGATGTTGTCGTGATCTGCGATGAAAACGTTTGGTCCAGTTTTATTGGTGATACATTTTCATATTATTACGAATCTGCATTTCCGGTGATGACACAACCGGAAGCGATCTTTGATATCAGGCATATGACCTCGGAAGAAGTCCTTGCTGATGACCTAAAACAACAGCTTCGAACTTTTGTGGTTTTGGCCAATTTGGGGGATAAAGCCTCCGCTACCACTGCATGGGTTAGCAAGGACCTGGGCATAGATAAAACAACGAGGGCATTGAAAGATACCACTTTCTTCAGCTCCGTAGGACAGGATAAATGGGCAAGAGAACAGTTGATAGTTTATCTTTTTGGTAAGGATCTCAATACGCTGGCACATTCAATAGCCTCAACTTTTCCTGCTGTTGCGAAAAGAATTCAGGAACACGATAAAAAGCAATTGCAAGCCAATGTTTATGCCCATAAGAAAGACAATGAAGCAGCTCACCAGCTACTGATCCGAGACTATGGTCTGGATATCAAAATACCTGCAGACTATGTAAAGGCTCCCTTAAAAGCTGATTTCGCATGGTACAGAAAGGATTTTAAAGAGATGTCGCAGCATCTTATCATTGCCAGGAAAAAATACACCAGTCAGGCCGATTTGAGCAAGGCAAATTTGATCCGTTGGAGGGATGAACTAGTAAAGAACATTGAAGGAGGAAGTAAGGGATCTTATATGAGATCCAATCCGGTAGACCTGCCGGTATATGAATATGCTTATCAGCAAAATGGATCCTACACCAAAGAACTCAGGGGCATTTGGGAAATGGAAAATGATTTTATGGGCGGTCCTTATTTCAATTATACCCTGCTGGATGCCAAAAGAAATGAACTCATCATGATCGATGCCTTTGTTTTTGCCCCCGGCAAGGAAAAGCGAGACTACATGCAGCAGCTCGACCACATCGTAAAAACGGCCAGAATTGCTGCTATTCCTTAGTACCTTCCTTGGGTGTTAGTTTTTGAATGATCAAAGCCAGGGTCAGGAAAGTCGTCAATGAAATAAATTCCAATTGAATTAAATAAGCCGGCCATTGCCACAACGAATCCAAAACCGTGGCTTCTTTTGGCTTGCCCATCAGATACCAGTAATTGCTGTCCAACGCTAAATTTATAAAGTAAATAACCAGGGCCAGGACGTTCAATCCCAGAAATGAAAATAATGCCTGTTTAGGACCGGGCCTCCATTTTAAAATCAACCAGCCGAAAAAGGCAGCAAAGGTGAGTCCGAAATGCACCGTCCAATACCGAATACTTTCGTAGTGGGGGAAGGTTTCAGTCACCGTTGGGGTAATCAAAGATTGGGTTGTACCAATAATTACCCAAAAGAAAAATATGGAAAACCAAAAAGTACTGGAAAAGCTCACAGCAAGCCATAAAAACAGGGGCAGCATGTTGCACAAATGAAAAGGCAGATCGTCTTTAATATCAAAAATGCCGTAATGTATCCTGATGAATGGTTTTGCCAATTGCAAGATGGTAATGACTCCCAGAAAAAGGGAAAGGTATTTTCTGTGTTTTTGGGGATTTGGGTGATGATAACAATACAGTAAGACTCCGAGTGCAATTAAGGAAAAGAGGCTGAAAATCAGGTAGTGTTCCTGACCAAAGGGTATGAAATCATACCGGTCAACGAAATAAGCGTTCATCGAGAAATTTTAGTAAAAGTATTGGGTTTGGACAAATTTTTCAATAGACTGACCATTGTATTCATATTTTTTTTTCAAATTTAACGAAGTTGACATTGTTATTTTTATCCAATGCCACTTTGTTTCCCATTTTATGACAAAAGACTGGAAATGCAGTCAAATGGTGTGAAAGCGGTTTGAAAGGGTCACTCAAATTTATTTTAGCTTGTAAATCCCAGTCATTGGGGTTCGGTTTTTACATAACGTCGTTGACAGATATTTGATTTATCAATGAAATGGGCATTTTTTTACCCATTTTTGCGTTCTTAAATCATTAGTGGGTTTAAGTGATTTTCCAAATTCTAAACGAAGGAAATGATTGTAAAGGATAACTTTTTTTCGGGATTGATGGCCGGTATAGTACTTGTGGTAGTATTGGGCTTTGGCATAGCCAATGTATTGCCGGATGCCATGCCACCCCTCAATGAACTGCCGCAATTGGTTCGTCCACCAAGATTAAAAGACCAATTTACATTTGCAGGTGAAAAACTGCCCATGAATGTGGATACGAGGGAAAGAATGGAAAAGGAATTGTTGGTGAATTCGTATTACCATACCAGCACGGTTCTTGCCATTAAAAATGCGCCCAGATTTTTTCCCATGATAGAAAGAATTCTCAAAGAAGAGGGCATACCGGATGACTTCAAATACCTTGCTGTTGCTGAGAGCAATCTGAGCAATGCCAGTTCATCGGCAGGGGCCAAAGGATTGTGGCAATTCTTAAAGGGTACTGCAGGAGATTTTGGACTGGAAGTAAATACGGAAGTTGAAGAACGATTCCACTATGAAAAATCTACCCGCGCGGCAGCGAAATTCATTCGTTATTTGTATGATAGAACCGGTTCCTGGGTCAATGCTGCAGGGGCTTACAATATGGGCCTGGCCAACCTTAATAAAACCCTGGAAACCCAAAAGGAACAATCTATTTTTGACCTCAATGTCAATGATGAAACTTCCCGCTATATTTTTAGGATCGTTGCCCTGAAAGAAATTTTAAGCAGGCCTCAGGCTTACGGCTTTTATGTGGATGAAGACCAGTTGTATAAGCCCGTCAATAATGTTAAGGAGGTTACCATCAAGACCCCGGTTGAAAATTTAAGTGATTTGGCGCATGAGTATGGTTTGTCTTATCGTATGCTCAAATACTACAATCCCTGGCTGATAGACTCAAAGATTACGGCCAAAGACAAAACATATACCTTGCTGATACCCGTGAAATAATTAAAAGCTCAAGGGCGATGGTTCGGGGAGATCTTCTGTATTCTTTTTGCCTCCAATCATATAGTAAATAGAGACTTGGTGTATGATGTACCAATCGTTGTTTTGCGGATTACCCCGCTGGATTCCTTCTACGTCAGGCACATTATCAAAATTCCAATTGGTCTCGCGATAGGCCATTCTGGCAGCCAGATCTGAGGAGTAAATCCGGATCTTATTGAGGTCATAATAGTCTGCACTTACATCATCGAGATAGTCGGTATACGTTTTACGGGGCGATATCTCGGCTCTGATTTTCAGATAGGGGAGAGGATTGTAATCAATGCCGAAGCCAAAAGGGTAAGAGATATCTATGAGGCTGTATGAGTTGAGTCCTGAAAGCGGCATGCCCTGTCCTTCGGTGTGCAGAGGTTGTAATTTGATCCACTCTCCATCCAGTTCGGCCATGGGATTAAAACCAAAAACGCCGATTCCGGTTTTTATGAAAGGTTTGATCTTGTGTTCTTTTTTGGTAAAGAGGGAGACAGGATAAAAATGGAAACATAAACTCAGTTCATTGAGTCTGGATTTGAAGCTGAGGTTCCTCCTCTGTCTGTCGGGTGAATCTGCTTCGCTGTCTTTCGCTTCCATATAGGTGTTGATGAAGGAAGCAGAAAAATCCATGGTTCTGTGCAGTTTATAGGTAAAAGTTACCCCTTTGGCGAACCTCAGATTTTCATAGTATTTTTCAGTCTTATCGGATAAATCACCCTTGTATTGACTCGCACCCAATACAAAGCCAATACCGTAGTTCTGGCTCTGAATTTTAGCTGCTGTCCATAGCATCAAAACGCACAAAAGTAGGCGAAGTGCTTTCAAGGTTTGGTCATCAAATTGTGTTACAAAACTAATTAAAAATAATCATAATGTGAGGATACCCTCAGCAGCCGATTATCATGCTTTTAAGTGGTGTAAAACTAAAGAAGCAAAATGAAAAGATCAGAGGTTTAATAGCTCTTCGTGTATTTTTAGCACAATTTTCCGGGCTTTTGTATCAAGGCTTACAATAAAGTCTTCCACGAGTGGAATTAGTACATCTTTGCCTTTATGCTCAATTTTTAACAGTTTTTGAGCCGGATAGTCCAATACTTCACAAATGGGCCCCAATTCAACATCTTCATTGTAGGCGGTAAAGCCCGTAAGATCCAACCACAGATCCTGGCTTCGCTGAATTTTATCCGGTACCTGTTGTTGACTGAGGAAGATCGTTTTGCCGGAGTATTTTGCCGCGGATTCGGGATTGTCAATTTCTTCCAGTTTGACCAAAACATCTTCATCTCCTTCCCATTCAACAATAAAGAAAGGGAGGTAACTGCCATCTACCTGCAAGAACAGGTGACCGCTTTCCGGAATGATATCTGCATAGATGGGTGAAATTGTGGCCAACAATTGACCCTGGTTGCCAAAGGGTTTGTTGATCTTGCCGGCATTGATGTAAACAGGTCTTTCCATCAATTGTGAGCAATCATTGTTTGTACGAGGGAAAATCCTTTCTCTGCATAGTCTTCCCAGGGCTTACCGGGTTCCGGATGCTGCGTATCATAGATCTTCATTTCCCTTTTTACGGGACCTATGCCTTTGGCGTAAGTTTGTTTTGAATACCGCAGCGAAAAAATGGATTCGTCGTCGTTTACCTCTTCCACTTCAAGCAAGGAATCAAGGGCAAAACTGCCTATGGTGCCGCTGACATCTTTTTGCACGATTTTGTATTCCCATCCTTGAAACATACGGATGGATTCTCCGGCAAATTTCACTACTATATTTTCGTCAAAGAGGGCATTTCCATTCCATCGTTTGTTCAAAGCAGGCGGGAAAATAAGCCTTATAAAAGGCAGGTTTTCTTCAGATCGTATAAGTTGATTATCGGTGAGTGTTACAGACTCTACATCGCTGATCACCCAATTTTGAAGGCTGTCGCGGCGCCAGTATTTGATGAGTCTGAATTGTTTTTCATCGTCATTTGATTTGAGCACACTGTCTATTTGTTCTCTGATAAAGCCCTGGTAACGGAGGGTAGCAGATCCATTTTCGTCGTACACAATGCTGTCATACGTATAGTCAATGTATTTTCCGATCACTAAGGGATAATAATCGGTTTCTTTGTCCAGCTGATCGGCAGGAATGCTCTCTTTTTCGCAGGAAAATAGCACGAGCAGGGCAAACAATGAACCAAAGATGAGGGGTGCTTTTCGCATTAGGTTTGTAGTTTTCACATTTTAGTCAGGTCAAGCGAGCTGTGAATGATGCCGCCTCCCACTACATCGTCGCCTTCATAAAAGACTGCGGATTGACCGGGGGCAATTCCTTTTACGTCTGCGTAAAATTCCACTTGCAGCTTATCGTCGTCCTGCTTATGGATAACGCTCATTGTGCCTTTGTCATTGTATCTCACCTGTGTAATTACTTCCAATCCTTCCGGCATTTCTGCGTATTTCATCATGTTGACGCCTCTCACGGTCATGCCATTGCGCATTAAGTCTTCCACTTCGCCAAGCACTACAGTGTTGGTGTCAGGTTTAATGGCAGTTACATACATGGGTTTGCCAAAAGCGGTACCGAGACCTTTGCGTTGACCAATGGTATAAAAAGGATAGCCCTCATGCTCTCCCAGCACTTTACCCTGGATGTCTACAAATTTTCCACCTGCTACAGTGGCCTCAAGATCCGGCACTCTTCTTTTCAGAAATCCGCGATAGTCATTGTCCGGCACAAAGCAGATCTCGTAGCTCTCTGCTTTTTTGGATAACTCTTCATAGCCACGATCGAACGCCATTTTGCGGATCTCGTCTTTGGAAAAACCGCCTAATGGGAAATGACTACGCTGCAAACACTCCTGACTCAAGCCCCACAATACATAGGATTGATCTTTTCGTTCGTCTTTGCCTTTGGAAATATATTTTCTGCCTTCCAATTCCTTGATAACGGCATAGTGACCGGTGGCTATGAATTCGCAATCCATGGCATCTGCCCGCTTGAGCAGGGCGCTCCACTTGATGTGGGTATTGCACAAGACACAGGGATTGGGTGTACGCCCGGCCAGGTATTCGTCTACAAAATTGTCGATTACATAGTCGCCAAATTCATCCCGGATGTCGATGATAAAATGGTGAAATCCCATTTGTACTGCCACTTGACGCGCGTCATTGATGGAATCCAGACTGCAGCAGCCTGTTTCTTTTTTGGTACCGCCGCTGTTGGCATAATCCCAGGTTTTCATGGTGATGCCCACTACTTCATATCCTTCTTCATGAAGCAGCATGGCTGCGACGGTACTATCAATACCACCACTCATGGCCACTAAAACCCTTCCGTGTTTACTCATTTGTGAAAATAAATCGCAAAATTACCAAAAAAGTTTCAACTCTTAATTCTTAAACTGAATTAGAGCTTCTTATATATTAAAAGAAGTATTTATGTGTAACTTGCTCTTTTTGTTTGAAATAACGTAGTAACCCGACTTAAAGGAGTTCTTTGATTTTTGCTTCCAGGGTCGCCTGGCTATGACCCACACCTTCGTATCTGGCTTTTTCAACACCGTCTTTAAAGATGAGGATGGTAGGGAAACCTACCACGTCTGACTGGTTGACGATGTTGGTATTTTTTTCGTAATCCACCTGGCCAAAGAATACCGAATTGAACTCTGATTTTCCCACCATGTTCTCTACAGCCGGTCTTTGACTGGCGCATTTAGTACACCAGGTAGCGTGGTAAAATACAATGGATACGCCGGAAGCTATTTCTTGGTTATAAGTATTGATATCGGAAATTTCGATCAACTGTGTATTTTCGGGAACGAGGTTTTCCTTGCTACAGGCACTCAAAAACAAGCCTGAAACCAGGACAAGCATCACCAGATGTTTCATTTTTTTGATTTTTTTACAAACTTAACTCAAAATCAACCAAATTGTTGTCCTGCAGTTGACAATAGCGTGCTAAAATGACATTAAAAACCGTATTTGTTCTGACCGACAAAGTCCTGGGGAAAGTTTTCTACACCCTCAAATCCAAGCTTTATATCCCTGCCGTCATGCGGCATTCTGGCGGTACCAAAAATATAATCCCAAAGAGAAAGACTGATGCCAAAATTAATGCCGTACGGCATGTCTTTGGGCATGGTCTCTGCATGGTGCCAGATATGCATTTCAGGACTGTTGAATATTTTTTTCATGAAGGGGCCTACCACAAAGTATCCGAGTACAGTTGCGAGCAACACACTCAAAAGCTTTATGCCGATACCATAACCTGCTACCAATTGTATATCGATCGAAGAAGTAGCGATGAGAATGCCAATAAACAAGCCCAATATGCCGCCTGAAACCCTGGCAGAAACGGTGATATTGCTGTGGTTGTAGTGGCCAATGGTTAGGGCAAAGATGTGCATGACAAAGAAGTCGTAAAGGCCAATGCCCATCAAGGCCAGCGGAATGTATTCAATAGTCCTGTAAACCACATTTTCCATCCAGTGGTAACGAAGGTGAGCGGCAAAGCCCATTTGCTGGACAGAGTGGTGGACCTTGTGAAAATTCCACAAAAAATCTACCCTGTGCAGCAGGCGGTGAACCCACCATTGTACAAAATCCCTGACCAAGAATCCCGTAAGTAGAATAGCCCACATGGGCCAGCTGTTCATAGGATTGGAAGCCTGAAGATCAAAATTGAAAACAGTAAGTATCAGGTTGTTGAAAAGTTTCACAACCACATCGGATGCAGCATTGTAAACAATCAGTGAAAACAGGAAAAAATTAAAAAACATATAAAAGAAATCCATCCAAAAATCCTTCCTGAAACGGGGCTGATCCTTCCGCCAGGGGGTAAGCCATTCTACACCAAAAAAGAAGGCAGAAACCAGGATGAGCCAGTAAAAGTAATTGTGCCAGCCGGGATGGGTAATCTCATGCAATAGATAGCCCGCATAGTTGGCATAACCCGAAAGGAATGTTTTGAGGATGTCCATAGGGCTTATTGTTGCATTTTCCAGGCGTCGTAACCGCCTTCCAGGTTATACAATTCTTTAAAGCCCATTTCCTTCATAACGGAGCAGGCTGTGGCACTTCTGCCGCCCACCTTGCAATATACTACAGTAGGTGCGTTTTTATCGAGGGCATTGACCTTGTCCATAAAAGCGGGGTCGTTGATATCGATGACGGTGGCGCCTTCGATTATGCCCTGGGACACTTCTGCCGGTGTTCGTACATCGAGGATAAAGGGTTGGCTGCTTCCCGCCATTTTTGCTTTCAAATCGGCTACCGTTATGTTTTGCACCTCCGTTGTGGCTTGCGTATTTTCAGCAGCCTGTGCCGGTTTATTTTCTTGTTTACAGGCCATGATGGCAAAAACAAGAGCAAATAAGAATAAAATATTTTTCATCCAAATGTATATTTATTACAATGCAAATTTAGCCTCAATTTCTTCATTATTGAGGTAACATGGGTTACACAGCTTTGTTTTAATGAAAACGGAACTAAAACATATTTTTAGGCCCTTCCGCAAATTTGGATAGAACTAAGGTTGTCCAGCAGCACATTTCCCTTGTGAGAAAAAGTACCATCCTTGTAGTAAGCCTCAAAACGTATGTATTTGTGGTTTTTATTGGCGGTAAATTCAATGAGGTATGTTTTCCAATCGGTATGCTGGATAAAATCAGAAGTATAAACCAATTGACCTTTGTCGCACTTTGATTCACCTACCCAAATCCTGAGTTTGATGGCTTTGTTGAATCCTGCATAGACAGCCCCCCTGGCCAGATCAATCTTAAAACGATAACATTCTCCTTTTTTGAGCGGACTGCTCAATCGCTGACCTATGCTTTCAAAGGTTGAATTTTCACGGGTAATGAGGCCCACAAAAGTATTGCCCTGGCTGGGATCACCATATTCACCCCAAAAACCGGGAAGGATGTCGGGTGTGGTGTTGTCTTCGCAAGGCAGCCAGCCTTTGGGAACAGTGGCATCGGCCGCCTGGTCTTCAAAACCCGGATTGACCACGGTAATCTGACTGAAAAGGGGCTGAAAACCCACTGCAAACAAAAAGGCTATTATAATCTTCTGCATCTTTCGTGTATGGTCAACAAAGGTATAAAAATAATTTTTATTGACTGTCCATACCTGTTACGCAGCCATGGAATCGGATGTAGCAAACATTTTGGAGTATTTATGTTGCCAATTACCATCTAAAAATAGGGGGCGTTAGGGTAGGGTGCATAAGGTTGAGCTTTCAAAAATAAATATTACATTTGTGTTATATATGAGAGCTTCAGCGGGTAAATCATCGGTCACCTATGCCATCCTGTCCAATACCATTGTATTGGTGCTTATCGGTTTTTTTTCATTGCTTTACCTCCATACCAACAGCATTACGCACCTGGTAAAGGAGAAAATCAACATCCTCATCGAAATCAATACGGATAGTGTTTCTCGTGCAGCGGTGCCTGCACTTATGAAAAAAATTGCCGGCAATGCTAAAATTGTAGAAGGCAGTGTAAAATTTATACCCAAAGAAGAAGCCGATAAGGTATTGGGACTTGAAATCAGCGAAAACCTAAAGCAGGTAGGCAGCCCTTTTAAGGACATCATTTCATTCAATGTAAAGGCAGCGTATTATACCGAAGAAAATCTGAGTAAACTAAAATTGCAACTCAAGGAGAAGCCGGAAGTTTTTGACGTGTTTTTTGAAAATGTGGTCGTTGAAAACATCAAATCCAATTTGCGCAATGCCTCTTACCTGGTTTTGATGCTATCACTGGTATTCGTTTTTTTGGCGGTAGTAATTATCTACAACACCATCAATTTGTCGTTGTACGCCGATCGATGGGAGATTAAGACCATGGAGATCATTGGTGCCAGGGATTCATTCATTCGTCAGCCTTACATCAAAATTGCGGGCAACATTGCACTGAAATCTTTTGCCATAGCCACCTTAGTGTTGCTCATCATCACAGCGGGATTGTATTATCAGTTTCCGGCCATGACCGATATCCTCAAATGGTACTACGTTTTGTTGTCGTTGTTGCTCATTTTTATCATCTCTTTGGTCATCACGGTTACCTCAACCGTTGTCATTGTCAACAAGTACCTCTACAAACTGGAGAGCGAATTGTATTGATGGGTAGCTGAACTATTTTTACACTTTTCCATTATACCCATATGCCATTGTACGACTATATCATTATAGGTGCCGGTGCCGCAGGCCTCAGCTTAGCCGATCGTTTTTGCGATGCAGTTTGGTCAGATAAAAAAGTGCTTGTCATCGATGAAGTTGTTAAATCGGGCAATGACCGCACCTGGTGTGGCTGGTATAAATCCGCTGACCGCTACGACCACCTTGCAGTAAAAAAATGGCAAGAGATGTTTTTTGTAGGTCCCGCAGGCAAAAAAAGAGTGCTCCAACCGGCACCCTATGTTTACCGCATGCTGCCCAGTGCGCCTTTTTATCGGCACATCAATGACCGCATCAAAGCCAGTGCGAATGTAACCTTTGAACAGGCAGCTTTTATATCCCACCAATGGCAGGGCGATAAAGCAGAAGTAGTCACCAGCAAGGGAAGTTTCTTTGCCAAACACGTCTTCACATCATTGCCACCAAAGCACATTGATAAACAGAAACACGTATATACAGACCAGCATTTTAAAGGCTGGTTTGTAGAAATGGCCGAAGACTGTTTTGATGAAGACCGATGTACTTTTATGGATTTCAGCATCGAGCAGGGAGATGAAGTGCGCTTTATGTATGTGCTACCTACGGATAAAAGAAGAGCACTAGTAGAATTGGCCGTCTTCTCCACCCAGATTTGGAGCCAGGAAGATTACGATGCCGTGATTCGCCACTACATCCAGAAGACCTACCCAACCGATAAATACACCATAAAAGAAACCGAGTTTGGCATCATACCGATGACATCCTATCCCTTTCATAAGAACAATCAACCTTGGCTAACCGGCATTGGTACCGCAGGAGGTGCCGTCAAAGCCTCATCCGGCTTCGCCTTTGAAAGGATACAACGCCATTGCGATGCCATCATGACCGCTATCAAGGAAGGTAATGAACCCGGCACCGCCAACCGCATTTTCAAAGTCCGTCACAGCCTCTACGATGCCACCTTGCTCCAGGTCCTCGACAAAAAAAGATACCGCGGCGCCGACTTCTTCGAAACCCTTTTTGAGCGAAACCCTGCCTCCCGCGTCTTCGATTTCCTCAACGAAGAAACCACCCTTTGGGAAGAAATACAGTTGATGGCCGGTAGTCCCAAACACATTTTTGCGTGGAGTATGGTGGAGAGGGTAGTGGGGTAGATTGAGCTGTCTTGAAAGTCGTGGGAGGTATTAACCAAAAAATAAATCCCGTAGGGATGGTATGATGATAGAAAGGTGCAAATAGCCAACAATCCAACCCCGCAGGGGTGACATGATGATAGAAAGCCCAACGTTTCCAAAATGAAACCTCGCATGGGTGACATGAATCACGAAAGCAACCCCAAAGGGGTGGCATGATGATAGAAAATCCCAATCGTACAACCATGTAACCCCGTAGGGGTGACATGAATCATGAAAGCAACCCCAAAGGGGTGGCATGATGATAGAAAATCCCAATCGAACAACAATGTAACCCCGTAGGGGTGACATGTATCCCAAATGCAACCCCAAAGGGGGGGCATGATGATAGCAAAGTCCAATTTTACGACAATGAAAACCCGTAGGGGTGATATTATTCATACACCCCTGCGAGGTGGCAGCCTGGTGATTTTGGCCCGTTATGATTTTTTCTCTTTCATTTTTAGGAAATTCAGCGGAGTCATGACAGCAATGGAAGAATTTTTGTATTCCATCTGTTCGTTAAAAATTTATCACCACATAAGCCCAACAAAAATTTTACATTTCATATTTTTTCGAAAGCTCTTCCGTTAAAATTTGTTTGTAGTCTAACTTTTTGGCAGGTTTGATGATTCCTCTCAGCTTTCTAACTCTAGGAGAAAGTTGTTTATCCTCCATTTTTGAGCGTTTTACGGAAATAAGCTTAAAATAGTTTTCAACCATTTCCGAAAGGCTTTGGCCTTTATCCTTTGCGTGTTTTTTCGCAATCTCAATGACTTCTTTTTCGATTATCAAGGTTAATTTGGTTTTCATTTTTCTTTCTTGTACCACAAATTTGCGTGTTAGAATTTGAAATAGCAACACGCTCATAATAATTTAATAACTTTATAGGACACACCTATTGCCCCCAAATCCGGAAATAATTGTCACCCCAAATCCCGACTCCCGCGTCTTTGACTTCCTCAACGAAGAGACCAGTCTCTGGGATGAAATGTAGTTGATGGCCGGCAGCCACAAGCAGATCTTTGCGTGGAGTATGATGTAGAGGATTGTGGGGTAGATTGAGCTATCCTGAAAGTCGTAGGAGGTATTAACCAAAAAATAAATCCCGTAGGGATGGTATGATGATAGCAAATTCATAATAGACACCAATCTAACCCCATAGGGGTGACATTTATCCCGAAAGCAACCCCTCAGGGGTTGCATAAATCTCAAATGCAATCCCGCAGGGATGACATCATGATAGCAAGCCCCCCCGATTGAACCCCAGCGGGGTGTCATTATAATTAATCTATCCAATCAAACAAATACCTTTCGTCGTATTCGATGTTAAATTTTTTTAGAAATTCAACATATTCCTCCCTGAACGATTTTTTCTTGTGGTGTTCCTCCTGATTGGCAATGTATTGGTATACATTTTCTTTTTGAGAATGACTGTACGAAAACGCACCATATCCTGCCTGCCAGGAAAATTTCCCTCTAACAAAATTTTGGCCGTTGATAAATTTGCTGGAATTGTTTTTGATGTCCCTAATCAAATCAGAAACAGACATAGATCCATCCAACCCCACAAAAATGTGGACGTGGTCGGATACACCGTTTACGATGATGGGTTTTTGATTTTTGCCTTTGATAATACCGGACATGTATTTAAATACATCATCTCTCCAGGGTTTTTGTAGGAGGTTTTCGTGTCCTTTAACGGCAAAAATGTAATGGATGTAAATTTGTGTGAATGTGTTTGGCATAGCGTTGGGTTTCCCCCTTTGGGGTTTTAGCGTGGGTTAATAAAATATTGTGTTTGAAAGAGCAACCCCTCAGGGGCTCTTATATGATACAGAAACGATTTGATATCGTTTTTGTTTTTTTGGTTTTGTTAAAATTATTATAATATCAGGGTGATATCATCCTTCCACCCCTACGGGGTTACAGATTGGGTGCGCTTGGGCATTCTATCATCATGCCACCCCTATGGGGTTGAATTTGCGGTTCGTGGATTTATCCTATCATCATACCACCCCTACGGGGTTGGATTTGCCCTTTTTGGATTTGACCTATCATCCTTCCACCCCTACGGGGTTGCAGACTGCTTGCGACGGGTGTGCCATCAACTTTTGACAATACGTCGTAACTGGCTTTTAATTTTTAATTGACCAAATATCACCTCTATCTCTCAAATGATAACTTTTAGTATCACCTGCTATGATAAACCCTATGCCAACACCAAGTTGGATGCCTCCTGAAATCAAAATGGATTTTTTACTGCTTTTGTCTTTTACTACTAAAGCGTTTAATGCCGTAACCACACCCGTGAAAACCATCAGGACACCTGTTCCTAAAAAATTTTCTTTTCTTTTCTTATGCTTTAGTGATTTGTAATTGCGCAAATAAACGATTTCGTTTTTGGCAATCTTAGCCTCAATGGTCCCGGTTTGTGAATAAAAGTTTTCTTCTTTTTTGACATTCTCCATGTTGTTTCGAATCTTGTAGGAGTTCAATAGGAGCTTGAGACTATCGTCAGTTACCGAAACTATTTTACCAACCAATTCGGCGCTGCTGCACCATCTTTTATCGGCTGATTTGTTTGCATTATCAACTACAATTTCAAAGAGAGAGCCGGTTTTAAAGGTTTTCTCTTCATCTCCTTTCCATAATTTCAATTCCTGGCTAAAACAGGTTAAACTTAGGAAGCAGAGGAGGATTAGGGGGAGAGTTTTATTCATTTTTTGATGTTGGTTTTAGTGGTTTCTATTCTCAGTTACGTTTTGTTTTCTGCTCGTTTATTTTTCAATTTGAAATTTTTCGTCAATCTTTTTGAGATCTTCTTTTTCGCATATTTCTAATAGTTTCATTAATAACCTGCTAGCCATCCTTGGGGGAAACATGGATTGCAAAAACTTTCTTTTGCCGTTGTAGTAAATGATGATGGTTTCAATGGAACCGTCACAACAATCGGCTCCGTCAAATTCAAGGGTGTTTAGATTGCAGGTTTGGATGGATGATACTAATTCACCCAAAGTGTTTTGATCCAACTTGCCTTGATAATAACCGATGGAAGCGGAGTCAACTACGTATTCCCTTTTCTTTATTTCGTTGTATACCCTTTGTTTATGTAATCTCACATTTCCGGAACTGTCAATTTCTAAGTGATAAACCGGACAATGGCCGTAACAATGAGTCGTATGAAATTTTATTTTTTCAAAGTGGATGGATGTATCAACCGCATATATTTGTTTGATAAGTTTTATGGTATCTCTATGCTCAAAGAGTTTTATGGAATACTCGCTGATGGGTTTAACGATTAAAAATGTGTCAGAAAGGCTTAAAATTTTGAAATCATATCTTTCAACATAGAGTTTTTCAAAATTTGTCTCTGATGAATAGTACCTGTTTTGATAGCTCAATGTATCACCATACAATTGAAGATATATGTCAGCAGCGTTTACAATATTTCCCACATAATTGGAATTCCCAAATTTTGAACTGGTATCCTGAATTTCGAAATAATCATTCATGGAATTGATCCAGGTACCTTTCAAGTCAGTAAATTTAATGGTCTTTTCTTGGCTACATCCATTTGTCAGGAGGAATAGTGAGAATAAGGAGATGAGGGGATAAATGTGTTTTGATTTATGTGGCATTCTTTTTTCTAGTGTTTGTTTTGTTTACAGGTATCCTTAAGCGCAGGTGTTGGACGCATATAAAGTGAATTAGTTTAGACTTAATCTGACAGTTAGTGATTAATTTTAAGTTGTAAAATCATTAACTAACCACTAAACTGTCAGAAATGAAAACTGAAGCAAAATTAATTAAAACCAAATTAGGGTTATTACAATTGGCGGAAAAACTAGGGAATGTGTCAAATGCATGCAAAGTCATGGGATATTCCAGAGATAGTTATTACCGCATAAAAGAGCTCTACGACACAGGAGGGGAGCTGGCATTACATGAAATTAGTCGTAAAAAGGCTATACATAAGAATAGGGTTGAAGAGCATATTGTGACGGCAATCGTTGAATTGGCGTATGATAATCCAGCCCTTGGGCAAGTAAGGGTTTCCAATGAATTAAAAAAGAAGGGTCTTTTTGTGTCCCCCTGTGGAGTTAGATGTGTATGGCTAAGACACGACCTTGAAACATTCCACAAGCGGCTTAAAGCGCTTGAAACCAAAGTTGCCCAAGATGGACTTGTTTTGACTGAAGCTCAAGTAATTGCCATGGAGATAAAGAGAGAAAAACTGGAGGTCCAAGGCGAAATTGAAACCCACCATCCGGGATATCTGGGAGCCCCAGGATACATATTATGTTGGGAACATAAAAGGGGTAGGAAGAATATACCAACAAACCTATATAGACACGTATTCTAAAGTGGCAATGACCAAATTATATGATCGCAAAAACGCAATTGTGGCTGCCGATATCCTTAATGACCAAGTACTTCCATTCTACGAAAACGAGGGGATTCCACTGTTGAGAATATTGACTGACCGAGGCACAGAGTATTGCGGACGGAGAGAGTACCATGAGTATGAACTCTATTTAGAGATAGAGGAAATTGCACACACAAAGACCAAAACCCGCCATCCACAGACTAATGGGATCTGTGAACGGTTCCATCGTACAATCCAGAACGAATTTTATGCAATTGCATTTAGGAAAAAGCTGTACAAATCAATTGAAGAGCTACAAGCCGATCTGGATATTTGGATGAAATATTACAATGAAGAAAGGACTCATCAGGGAAAATACTGCTTTGGTAAAACACCAATGCACACACATATTGAATCAAAGCATTTGGCTGAGGAAAAAATGATAGATGCCCTTGTTGAGCAGGGAGAATAGATTTGGGATGATTAAACGCGTAAACAACGACCAACCTAATTGTGGAGTGAATGTCAAGGGTTCCGAAGGAACTTGTCTTGCCCTTGACTTTCACGGAACAATGGTTATATTTGTGAAGCGGTTGATTATCCCTTTTTTACCAACGACTGTCAGATCAAGTCTCGACTATTACAAATTAGTACC
Organism: uncultured Saprospiraceae bacterium; assembly: GCA_937973565.1. GTDB lineage: Bacteria > Bacteroidota > Bacteroidia > Chitinophagales > Saprospiraceae > JADKBO01. The sequence continues at coordinate 27,367 of CALJKQ010000233.1, forward strand.
CCTATTGTGAAGAAGTTTTTATTCATTTAACTCGAATATTTCCTGCTCTATTTCACAAAAAAAACATCTCAAAAGATGGATACAGTTTATTTATTGTATGCTTTTGTTTTAAATTTTTACAATTTTTTGTCTGAAGTTTTTGCCGGCACCCTGAAGAGTAAAAATATACATTCCTGGGATCAGTTCTGAGAGAGATATTTTTCCATATGAACAGTGTTGGGTTATTACCACCCTGCCATTCATGTCATAAATTTGTATAAGGCTATCTTCAAATCCATTAATAACCTGAATGTAATCAGATGAAATTGTTGGATTAATTAATGTTTTTTCGGGTTGGTAATTGAAGTTGTGCGAAACCACATAATACAAGGAATCATTCAAAATGCATCCATTTTTGTCATTTATTGATGCAATATAAGTACCAGAATTTTGAACTTTGATGATAAACGTTGTGTCTGCTGTGTTCCATAAAATTTGATATGGCGGTGTGCCACCAGATATGTTTAAGACTAATTGATCTTCCACAATGTCAATAAAGGATGACATGATAGAATGATACTCTATTGATTTATAAAGTTCTTTGGTGCAACCATTTTCTGAAACAACAACAAAATATTCCCCTGACGAGAAAATTGATACATCTTTTGTGGTATCCTGCGTGTTCCATAGCAAACTATCATATTTGCCAATAACAGAAATAACAGTAGAATCCCCTTTACAAATTAAAGAATCACCTGTTATTTTGGCTTGAATAGTATGACCAGGGTTAATGGTAATTGAGTCTGAAACTGAGCACAAATTTACATCAGTGGTTGTGACGTAATGTTTACCAGCACATAAATTATTGAAAATTGAGTCACCTATAAAAGCTCCATTTAATACATAAAAATACGGAGCAATGCCTCCTGAACTGTTAATTGACACTGTGCCATTACAATCATCAAGACAAGTCTCATGAGTTGTATGGATTACTGTGTTCATTTTAGGTGGAGCAATTATTATTATTGTATCAGAAACAATGCAATTGAAAGTGTCCAATAGGATATAAATATATTCTCCCTCGCTCCGATCTATATTAAAAGTTGTATCGCCAGAATTCCAAGTAATATTTTTATACTTATCTTGATTTAATAAATTTATTGAACCAAGCTGTCCAAAGCATTTGGGCTCAATTATTTCTATTTCAGGAAAAGATACAACACATTCGTATTTTTTAATTAAGACTTCTTCTTTTCGAGTGCATCCGTTTTGGGCTCTAAGAAAAATTGAATGTATTTTGGGTGATAAATTATTTATTTCGTTATCATAACTCTGCCCGTCTAATGAAATAGTAATTTCGAATGAACTTTGTGGGATTATCGAAATTTTACCATTATTGCATCCAAAGCAAGTTTCATTCGAAATATTAATTTCGTATTCTGGAAAAGCATATGGCTCAATAATTGTGTCTTCATAAAATCTGCATCCCTTTGAATCTTCAATTTCCAGTGAAAGCTCAATTGTGTCAGTAAGCAATATTTCGTAAGTTGAACCTCCATACATTTCAGACCATTTGAAGGTAATTGGCGGTGTGCCCGTTGAATTACCGGTAACTGTAAGCAAATCATTTATGCATTTAATGGTTCCCGGAATCAAAAGGTCGCCAGAAAAATTTTTGCAAAACATCGTATTGCAAGACTGCCTAATTTGTGAAATTGATGAACACCCGAACTTGTTATTATTGATATAAATATTATTAACGGGAAGGTTTTTATTAACAACATTACATACTAAATTGATGTTACATGTATTTAATTGATAGTTATCAAAGATTGAAATAAAACTAATAGCACCTGGATCAACATTGTGCAATCCAACTAATGAGTTGAGGTTTGAATTTTGGTTTATATTAATAGAATTACCAATGTGTGTGAGATTGCTGAAATTTTTTAAATGTGAAACACCTGTTGCAGAAATTGTGAAAGCGTATTGATTAAATTTTGTATCAGCACCTACTCCAAGAATCTGCTTTAAATTCTTAAAGGACTCATCTATATCGGCTAGTACAGTGCATTCTGCAATTAAAAAGCGACCGTCAATTTTTTCTAATTTTTGAAAGCCCTTTATTGATTCTAGTTTTGCATTTTCAAGAATAAAAATTGAGTTCAGAGTTTTTATTCTGTTAAACTCTTTAATGGTAACTAATTTATTATTATCTGATACACTTATAGATTCAATTTGAATTAAGTTTTGGAATCCTTGTACATTAATTAATTGTGAGTTATTTGAAATACTTAAGGATTTACAATATTTCAGGTTTTCGAATCCTTCAATTTTTCTTAAGTTTTTATTGCTGCCAATTAGAAACATGCCATTAATTGTGTAAAGATTGACCATTTGGTTAACATCAATTAACGAGTCATTGTTATCTATCCAAAGAAAACTATCTACGGTAATTAAATTTTCTAAGCCATGAAAATTTTTTATTTTATCGTTATCACTTATCCATAACCAATTACCTATATGTTTAAGATTTTCAAGTCCACTTAAATTTATCAAATTCTCTAATTTGTGTAGGTTAAACTGGCTCTGAATTTCTTCAAGATTATTTAACCCTTGCATGTTTGTTATGGATGCATTTCTTGCAATTCCCAAGCTTGAGCCAATCTTAGTTAGTTGGTTAAATCCATTAAAATTTTTCAATTTCGGATTGTCAGTAATAGTTATAAAGTCGCTTACATATCTTAGTTTATCAAAGCCGTTTATATATTCTAGTTCAGTGTTGTTGCTTATTCTTATGTATCCATAAATGGAATCAACAAGTATGAATCCGTCTATGGATTTTAGTAGCATATTGTTGTTTATTTCAAAAGAATTAACATTAATAATATTTTTAAGACCTTCAAGTGTGATTAAACTGCTATTATTAATGAATATTTCTCTCGCGGTTTTTAATTTTTGTAACCCCTCAATGTTTTGAAGTTTTATACAGCCGGATATTCCAAATTTTTTTACTTCTGATAGTGACGTCAATGAGGATATTGTTTCTAAATTATCATTATTTGTTAAACTAAATGAATCACCCACCCTTTTTAAAGAATCAAGTCCGGATAAATTCACTAATTGCGGATTATTATAAATTGTGAAGAGGCCATTTACTTCGACTAAACTTGACAAGCCTTGAATATTGGTAAGTGCATTGTTGTCATTCAACCTTAAATGCCCATTAACAACTTTTACAGATGACAGGCCATTCAAGTTGGTAATGTCGGATCCTTTTATTATTAGATCTCCTTCTATAATGCTGCATCCAGGAAAATTAGTTGGAAATGCATCAATCTGCGATTGTGTTGTTAAGCTTTGACCCGGGCATTGTCCATAAGACAATACACGCATAATAAACATTGAAAACAATATTGTAGATGCGATTATAATTTTATTCATTGTGCGCCAATGTTATTGTTAATATAAGTATACTTTATTACAGCATAAAATGCCATCCTTTATGTTTCTTGTGATCTTTCTCTTAAATCAATTACAGCCGAGTGGATTTATAATGACATTGCTTAAGTTACCAGTATTTAATTGATTATTAACTTTTACCATCGGCGCTCTCAGCTCAACGGAAGCACCGGGTAGAATAGACACATTTCCATTTATGTTAATTAGTTGTGCAGCTTTGTATAATCCTGACAAAGGACTATTGGCCATTGTCAGTGTGGTTGTTAAATTACAATTATTCAGCAAAATCTTCAACTCACCGGTGATGGTATTCAAATAAAGGTGGTCGAGGTCACCGTCTCCATCATAATCAGAAAGATCAATGGGGAAGCTCTGGGGAAGCACCATGGAAGTAGTTGTGCTGGTCATTGAGCCGGTACCATTATTCAAATAAATTTTTAACGGTAGCGTGTTCCAGTTGCTCCCATTGTATGTATTTGGTGCCAGAATGTCAAGGTCGCCGTCACCATCGAGATCACCGGCATGGGTATAGGAATCCTGGGCGTTGAAGATCGTAGGTGAATTGAGAGAGTAATTCAAACCCGAGTTGCCCAGGTGGATTTCTGAGTTGGGGTTTCGGGTGATAATATCAGGGGAACCGTTGTTGTTGAAATCAAAAGCGGAGCGAAGGTATTTGATGCCAGGATTCGCTTCAGAGGAATATTGCGTGAAATTGGCGTTACCATCATTGGTATAAACGCGGAAAACTGGGGTGTTGGTTATGTATCCATCAGCCGTATAAAGCAGTTCAAAAATGCCGTCGTTGTTAAGGTCTGCGGGAAGGCATCCTGTACTTGCCACGCCGGTTGCAAGCGTTGTTGCGGCGGCGAAAGTGCCGTTGCCGTTGTTCTTTAAAACATTAATGGCATTTTGAGAGGTGCTGGTGTTGCCTGAATAAGCAACTATATCAAGATCCCCATCCCGGTCCAGATCGTACACATTGGCACCATTGCAAAAATTATTCACGTTATATAGTGTAGCTGCAGTGAAACCTCCGGTGCCGTTGTTTAATCTCACCTGAATTTTGGAAGGTACGTTGTGTGTTAACACAAGATCTGGGTAACCATCGTTGTTGAGATCAGAAGTGCTGATGAGGTTGGCATAACTTTCTGTATTGGTATAGATGACAGGTGAGGCAAATGAACCATTTGTGTTCCTGAGGTACACCCTTATGTTTGTGGCACTGCCACCGGGGAAATGCATAAATATGATGTCCTGAAGACCATCTCGATTGACGTCAGCCATGCTGGACTGAAATCCGGTATTGGCTCCATAGGATGCAGCGGGTAGGATGATTCCGGTGCCAATGGTGTCGAAAGTAGCGGCCGTTTGATTGGAAACAGGAGCTTGTCTTACCCAGGAAAATGGGGTGGTTGGTGCCCCACCTGTGAATAAGACGGAGTTTTGGGAGGTGATGTGCAACAATTCACCCGACCTGAATGGTGCCGATGGCGTAAAGCTAATGGTATCCGCAGAAACTGAATAGTTGCCGCTGCGTTGTCCTGTTTCATCACCCCATATTTTCAGGTTAGTGGCATTGGCGGTGGTGGCATCTATTGGAGACTGGTATTTTATTTTAGCTACCGTGGAGGTTAGTTGAATGAGGATTGGCAAGACCGGGCTTGATGCGGTCGTCGTAAAACTCTCTTCAATACAGCCAAGGGCGTCTCCCACTGCATTGTAGGGTACAATCTTTACGTAGATCATCGCGTTAAAGGGAAAGTTGGCTGGCGGGTCATAGGTGGTTACATTGCCAAGATCCTGGTTGTTGAGGATGTTAGTGCCACCGGATGTGGTACCGATGGTAAGTCTATAACCAATTGCTCCGGGCGCTGCATTCCACGTCAGATTGGCTGATACGGACACATTGCCGGCCCCGTTTACAGGGGAGGATAATGTGGTACACAAAGGAAGTCCATAATTGCAGTTTTGATAAGAATCCCCAATGATGGTCCATCCTTTGACGTTGATGAGGTTGTTGCGGGCACTTTGCGAAAGCCAATAAGATCTGCCGGCAGCAGCCAATGTCCTGCCGTTGGGGGTGGCCGGGTTATTGTTCCATCCGATGAGCATATTGTCATAGTTTTGGCAGCTCATACCGCAGTTGTCTAGCATGTGCGTGAGATCAACATTTGCATTAAGAGTCCAGTTACCGATGTTTTGGTTAAATGCGCTTGAAAAATAAAACATGTAGCTCATATTCGTAACGGCAGCTGTATTCCAGTTTCCTATATCTTGGTTAAATGTACTTGCACCCTGAAACATGAAGCTCATATTCGTAACTGCAGCTGTATTCCAGTTTCCTATATTACCATTAAATGCACTTGCAACCTGAAACATGCTAGTCATATTGGTAACCGCAGCAGTATTCCAGTTTCCTATGTCTTGGTTAAATGTATTTGCACCAGAAAACATGAAGCTCATATTCGTAACGGCAGCGGTATTCCAGCTTCCAATGTTTTGGTTAAATGTGCTTGCATGTGAAAACATGGCTCTCATATTGGTAACAGCAGCGGTATTCCAGTTTCCTATATTCTGGTTAAATGTACTTGCATAATTAAACATAAAAGACATGTTTGTAACAGCAGAAATGTTCCAGTTTCCAATGTTTTGGTTAAATGCACTTGCATAACTAAACATACTGGACATATTGGTAACGGCAGCGGTATTCCAGCTTCCAATGTTTTGGTTAAATGCACTTGCAGATGCAAACATGCTTCCCATATTGGTAACAGCAGTGGTATTCCAATTTCCGATATCTTGATTAAAAGCACTTGCAAAGTTAAACATGCTGCCCATATTGGTAACAGCAGCGGTATTCCAGTTTCCTATATTCTGATTAAATGTACTTGCAGATGCAAACATGCCGCTCATATTGATAACTGCTGCAGTATTCCAGTTTCCTATATTCTGGTTAAATGTACTTGCATTCGCAAACATATTGCTCATATTGGTAACTGCTGCAGTATTCCAGTTTCCTATATTACCATTAAATGCAGTACAATTGGCAAACATGGCAGATGTGGAATTTACGTTGCTTAAATTAGGGGCATCTATAGCGTTGTAACCCAGGTTGCTACATCCAGAAAAAGCCTTTTCCATACTAGCCCAGCCAATAGAACCCCATTGATCAATGCTCAATATTTTTTGCTTGTCTCCTGCATTGTTAAAATAAATGCGCGGAAAACTGCCTTTTATCCGAATGGTATAGGTTCCAGCCACTTCATAATCATAGGTCACACTGCCTGTAATGCCTAGTTGGTCATAGACACCGTCGTTGTTCCAGTCCACATCGTAGTTGTAGCCGGTTCCTGTGATGGGTATGGAGATAGAGGTGCTGTTGGAAGTACCCGGATTGTCGGTTTTCCAGGTGGTGACAAAGTCGTTAAGACTGAGGGCTAAAGTTGTAAAAGTCTCCTCCATACATCCTGTAGCATCCCCGGTGGCATTGTAGGGAATTATTTTCACATAGATGGTGGTGTTTGAAGGCAGGTATAAGGGTGGATCATAGGTGGTGACATTGCCAACATCCTGGTTGTTGAGGATATTGGATCCACCGGGTGTAGTGCCAATGGTCAATTTATAACCTGTGGCCGTGGCCACCGAATTCCAGGTGAGATTCGTGGTTATCGGTACATTGGCAGACCCGTTTAACGGTATCGACAATGTGGTACAGAGGGGCAATATATAATTGCAACTTTGATAAGAGTCCCCGTTGATGGTCCACCCTTTGACGTTGACGAGGTTGTTGCGCGCACTTTGCGAAAGCCAGTAGAATCTGCCGGCGGCACCCAGTAACCTGCCATTGGGGGTAGAGGCATTGTTGTTCCAGCCAATTAGGGTGTTGTCGTAGTTTTCGCAGCTCATGCCACAATTGTCTAGCATTTGCGTGAGATCTACATTTGCATTTAGGGTCCAGCTACCAATATTTTGGTTAAAAGCACTTGCATTTGCAAACATGTTACTCATATTGGTAACTGAGGCTGTATTCCAGTTTCCGATATTCTGATTAAAAGCATATGCCTCGATAAACATGAAACTCATATTGGTAACTGAGGCTGTATTCCAGTTTTCGATGTTTTGATTAAATGCACTTGCATATGCGAATATGCCGTACATATTTGTAACAGAAGCAGTATTCCAGTTGCCGATATTTCCATTAAAAACATCACAAAAGGCAAACATGAATCTTAAGCTGGTTACATTGCTTAAATTGGGGGCATCTGTCGCGTTATACTGCAGGTTGCTACAGCCAAAAAATGAATATTCCATACTGGACCAGACAATATCTCCCCATTGGTCAATGGATATGATTTTTTGCCTGTCTCCTGCGTTGTTAAAATAAATACGGGGAAAACTGCCTTTGATCCTAATGGTATAGGTTCCCGCCACACCAAAATTGTGTGTCACATTGCCTGTAATGCCCAGTTGGTCATAAACCCCGTCGTTGTTCCAGTCCACATCATAATTGTAGCCGGATCCTGTTGTTGGTATGGTGATTGAAGTGCTGTTGGAAGTACCCGGGTTGTCTGTTTTCCAGGTGGTAATGAACGGTGCCTGTGCATTCAAGTTAAAAAAAATCAGACACATTAAAATCGTAGTTGAAACAGTAAGAAAGCTTAATTTCATGATATTTTTTAATATTCACTTTATTCAATCCTTCCAAACATAATCAAAGTAGTATTAACTTTTATTTTTGACAAACCAACAAGGATCGGATAACCACCAACTTCCTTATTATGACAACCAAATTATTTACAAACACAAGTTATATTTTTGAAGATCAATAAACTTGTGGCCATTTAATGGATATGACATAACTTTGTTTACATACAATAATATAAAAACGGCTCTCTGATTGAATCGCGTTTGGATGACATGGCTTCTGTTTATGCAACTTTGTAGCGTGGCAATGGCTCAACAAATTGTTGAGACTGTCTTTGATATAGATGCCGGTCTACCCTTTCAGGAAGTAACGGGAGTGGTGCCTGGCATTGACGGACGATTGTGGATTGAATACAGCAATCAGTCATACTTGAGTCGATTTGACGGGATATCATGGACCCATATAAAATTCAGCGATGTGGGTATGCCAGACGGTCTTTCTATCGTGCGGGAACTTAAAGATGGGCTGGTCCTGCAAAAGTTTTCCGCGCTCAACAATTCAACAGAGGTTGTTCATTATGATTTAAAAAAGAAGTGGACACGGACAAAATTTGATGGTGTTTTGGTGTGGGATTTTTTTCAATTGTTTGATCAATGTGTCTTTTTTGACAAAAATCATCGTATCCTCTTCTTGACAAAGGAGGGCTTTGTCTCTTCAGACATATTCATACCCAAGGATGTTCTGGCGGAGGATGAAGAACCCCGCAGCGCACAGTTTGCAGATTCAACCACCATTGTATTTTACCTGAGTCGCAAACAAGAAGTTAAGAATGTGGAAAAAGTTGTTGTTTATGATTTTAAACAGCAGCGATTTTTGTATCACGATACTTTTGACCCGACATCAGAAATATCAACCCTTGTTGCACCCGGTTTTGTTCTTAAAAGATCTAAGACCAACACCAGGTTGTTTGAAATAAAACAGAATCGGCAAGATCAAACTTTTCAATTCAATAAAAACAGCTTTGATGTCATTAACATTTTTCATTTCGGTTCAAGGCCCGCCATTAAGGCAGGTTTTTCGGTAAAAAATGAACAATTTAAAAATGATATTTATGCTTATGATAAGCTTCGCAACGTTTTTGTAAAAACATTTACCGGGCTATCTGAAGGCCTTAGACCGTCGGGTTTACATTTGGATGAAGCAACCAACCTTTGGTATGCCACCCACAGTGGATTGGTGCGGAGGAAATCGAACATATTGTTTTTCCCCGAGTCAGAAAACAATATGGTTAATGCATTGCACACCTTGGCTGAAGATGAGGAGGGTAAAATCTGGTTTGGTGGTTATAATCAGGGAGGATGGTCTTTCTGG
>CALJKQ010000234.1 GCA_937973565.1 uncultured Saprospiraceae bacterium
CATCAAGGTTGTTCCGCAAACTATAGCTGGAATGAATTTCGATTAATAACTTTTTAAGCAGCAAGGTATCGTTGTATAGATATAGATATTTCAAAAAGGGTTCGGCCTTATCCAATGAGGTGTAATCTACCAGCTTATCCAGGATCTTGCCCCAATCTTCGGTTTCTGCCCACAGTCCAAACTTGAGATCCAGGACCATAACATAATCGGAAGTATCGCGTCGTATCGGTCTTGCCAATGCCTCATTCCTGAATGATCTTTTTTGATCGGTTGTGGGCAGATCCTTGTATATTTCCTGATAGAGCAGATAGCTGGGAGCGAAGGCAAATATTTTTTTTCGATAGACCAATGCCTCATCGGGCATCGATCGTTGCTGATAGATGTCGATTAAAATTTTGTAGTAAGGAATGCTGTAAACTTCGTGGTAATTGCCTTTGATCGATTTTTCACACAACGAAATCACTTTATCTGTTTCACCAATTGACTGAAGTTGGTGTAGAAAGGTAAAATTGTAATTGTTGTAAAAAAGTGTGTAAGGCAGATCTGAATGTAAGGCAACAAACAAATCTAATTGAATGATGTTTTCCAACAACGGCAAAAGCTCTGCTTCGGTCAGCTCTTTTTTGACAACATTGTTCAAATATAATTTTATCAGGGAGGCAAGCGCATCTTTGTTTAGCGCAGGAGCTGTCTTAAAGATCAGATCCAAAACAACGTTTAAATTTTTTCTATTTTGCTTGAGGTGGATGAGAAATTGTTGAAGAAAGGTTATGATTTTTTCTGCATCGCAGGTTTGAAGATAGGCAGTCAGTTTTTCAAAGAATTTGTTGAATTGTGTGCCAACCCTTGATGAGGACTTACTCAGTCTTCTTTCAATCAGCTCATAAAAGTCAAATATAGCATCGACCATGAGCATGCCGGATTCATTGCCTATTTCATTAAAAATAGCCGGCATTTGGGCATCTAAATATTTTTGCCAAACTTCAAAAAGAGCTTTAAGCTGTACGGGCTCAATGTATTTCTTTTTGCCTATGATGGCTTGAATACATGCAGCTCCCTGGTTTTTGATTTCTTCTGCTGAAATTTTGTTGGGTGAACTTGAAAATTGATTAAAGAACTTTAGATTCAGTTCTTTGTTTACGTTTAATTCTTCCAGGATCCAGGTCCTCAATTGAATGTTGTCAATGGAATCCAGCAACTCTTCTGTAGGGCTTAATTTCTTTTTGCGGAGTTTTTTTAATGTGGTGGAAACAGCAGTACTTTTTTCACCGCGATTCATAAATTGTAAGACAGCTAAGACATGGGCACAAAGCGTGGTATTGTCACTGCAATCACAACTGTATTGAATGATGCTGTTGCCAATATCATCCAGCTGTATGCCCACATCGTAACTTTCTTTCCCATCATCCACAAAGGCAGTAAATTGGCCCCTGGCAATTTCTTCACATTCTCTTACATTGTTTTGAAGAGAGGAAGCTGCCCTGGTTATCTTGGCCGGTGCTTTTTTGAGGGTATCTTTGATGTTAATTTTTATGTCAGATTTTTTTTAAAATTTCATTTAATTTTGGTCTAAACTCATGTACGAAAATCAAGGCATAAATATCTTTTTTGCCAATGACTTTTTGCTTTCTTTTTCTACAGCCAAAATGATCACCGGCTGATTAAATCCAGGAAGAGTAGTAGCTACTCCTGCATTAACCCATTGGGTATCCAAGACTTTGCCTGCAGTATCTATAATTACTACCTCAAATTTTTGGTATTCTTCCTTACCGGTAATGGTGAGTGTGTTGTTGACAACAGTAAAGTCAAATTCTGTTTTTAAAGAAACGTCTTCTACAGAGGTATTTATGTCTACTGCAATCTTATACAGTTCCCTTCCTTTCGAGGCATCTAAATTGGAAAAGAAGTACAAGTTATTATTGTTCATTCCTATTGGAATGGCAGAGGGGCCGTTTGTTGAATTAAAATTCATCTCTATTTTGGGATCACCCAGGTCACTGAAGTCGTCTTTTAAATGGTATAATGAAGGACGAAACCCATTGGAGGTTCCATCAAAGAAAAACATATTTTCGTTGTAGGTAACAAAATTGGATGGATATGATTCAACTTGACCTAATATTTTGGCAGTTTTGCTGCTTTTGTCAATGGATATTATCAAATCCTTAAAACTATTGTAATCATCGATGTGAACAATAAACTTATCACCAATTATGGCTCGATTGAGCTCTTCAGTTTGAATAACAGGGCCATATTTGTTTACGAGTGGAGTAGATTTGAGAGGGTTATCATGAAGCAATGTCAAGCCTTTACCGTAGTGATAGTGTACTGCAGATCCATTAAAGTCTAGCAATCTCAACGGCTCATCCAATTGTGTTTTCTTCACACCTGTGCTTTCATGATAGTGGTAAAGCCCATTACTTTCCATACCGAAGACCAACCCTCCCGCTACTTCACATAAGCCAAATAGATCTGTAAACGATGAGCCGGCATCAAATTCTGCCAAACTGGTGATTTGATCCTCGGCATACATCAAATTGGCATTTCCAAATTTATTGGTCAAAAAAGCAATGCCATTTTTATAGGGCGTAAATATTTTATCGTCTTTGTTGTCTTTGTGACTTGCATAATCCAGATAGGAAGTATTCAATTTTTTCGTTCCTGCTTCTGTACCGTCTGTAACATACAGATTCCCACCTGAAGCAATATAGGCTTTATTGTTGTTACCTACTACTATAAACGATGCGGAACCACTAAGCTCAATTAATTTAGTAGGGTTACTGTCAGTGCCATTACTCATCCAAAGGGAATATGCACTGTTTTCTGAAACAGTAAATAAGATATTTCCTTTATAATCTGCAATCTGAGTAGCCGGAGGATTACAGTTTGTACAAATTGTTTTTATGAACTTAGTTGACTCGTTTACCACCGAGTATAAATCTGTTTTATTTCCCTCAGTTGATACAGTAAAATATATTAGCGGACCAATGGCACCAAACGTTGTACCCCAACTTGGCACAGCATCTCCTGTGCCTGTATTAAAGTCTTTTACCAATTTTGGATTTTGAGAAAACAACATGGTTTCGGAAAGAAACAAAAGCAAGAAGAGAATAAAGGTCTTTTTCATATGTATTTATTAAATGTTAAAAATCAATTAGGTGAGCTCTTCAAACAATGCCATTAGGGTTTGCTCTGCATCGTATGTCAGACCACTATGAATGGGTGAGATTTGAACAATGGTACTTCTTTTGGCGGTTAGCCATCTGAATCTTGATGCCTGATCAAGGAAGGCAATAGGACCGCCACGCTCATCGCCATTGGCAATAAGGTGAAACGCAGAAACATACGCCATCAATTCGCTCAGGTCTGTTAATTGAAATAGTGCCTTCAATCTACTTTCATCGAGCCGTGTTTTTACAGCTAGAAATTCTTTGTCCTTGCAGTAAAGCACTACCCCAATATTGATGAACTCCTCCCTTTCTACCCTGGGAACAAACCGCAAAACGGCATATTCATATATCTTACGTTCTGGCATCTTCTATTTCCTTTACGAAATTGGCTGAAAACCGGAGACGCGCAGTTAAATATTCTACATACATAGCCTTCACTTGTTGGACATTCCTTTCATCCTCGCGGGAGAACAGCCACTCTTCTGGCAATTCATCACATATCGACTCCAAAAAGGAAGCATTTAATTCGCCACAAATAATTTCATTAGCCTCTGGTAATTTAGACGCCCCATTCAGTAGCACGTGACTTTTGATCATGGGAAAAGCCTTTTGAATATAGGTCTGCCAAAGACTTCTGTTGTGGTGAAAATAAAGGGAAGCTCCATGATCGATCAACCACAAATCATTTTTCCACATCAGCATATTGGTATTGCGGGCAGTGCGATCCACATTAGTGAGGTACATATCCAACCAAACGATCATAGAAGCTATAATGTCCGGCACAAAGTTGACCACAGGGTCAAAGCTGATAGCCCCCGGCAAATATTTCATACCCAGATTCAGCCCTACACTGCCTTGTAACAAATCCTGGATTTCTTCATCGGGCTCGGTTCTGCCAAAGCCCTCGTCCAGATTACAGAATACAATATCAGGAACCAAAAATCCAAGGCGTTCTGCAATTTTGCCACCCAGATACTCTGCGATCAAGGCTTTAGTACCTTGTCCGGCTCCTTTGAATTTGAGTACGTATTTTTCATTGTCGTTGGCTTCCACGATGGCAGGCAGTGAGCCACCTTCTCTCAAAGGGGTTATGTAACGGGTAACCTGTAATATGGAAGTTGACAAGGATGGTGGGTTTTACCTTCAGCAAAAATACAAAATTCAGTGCGATACCGTTGAAATTATATAAACAACAGCCATAAAAAATGGGGAGATACTGTTACCTCCCCACTATCAAAATAAGAAAACTAATTATTATCTCTTGTACAACGCTCCCAAAACGCTGGGTTTAAATTTCCGATTAACTTGTTGTCGACAGGATAAAAAGACTGCACAAATTTCCTGTCGTAAGAAAAAATAATTTGTTTTCAAGGTATTGATATAAACATCATCTATTTGCTGATTCAATAGCGCTCTAGGGCAAAGCATATTTTATTCAATTTATCATTGTATAAATACGACCTTGAAATCCCAATAGCACTTTGGAAATTCTGATACCCAAACATATAATTTTTGGGGTGTACTTGTGCCTTTATAATTCCGACAATTAGTTATTGTCTATGCACAAGGTTACTACTGTTACAGTGATCAATCTTCGTCACCACCTCCATTGTCTCCGGTTTCCGGAACCAATGCGGGGCTGTACTTTTCTTTGATTTTTTCTTCGATTTGAGCGGCTACTTCAGGGTTGTCGTGCAAGAATTGTTTGGCCTGTTCTCTTCCCTGGGCAATTTTTGTGCCTTCGTAGCTAAACCAGCTGCCACTTTTTTGAATTACGTCGCACTCAACACCCAGGTCAATGATTTCTCCTGTTTTGGAGATACCCTCGCCAAAGACGATGTCAAAGGTTGCAACTCTGAAGGGTGGAGCCAATTTGTTTTTCACCACTTTCACCTTGGTAGGACTGCCCACTACGTTGCCATCTTTGTCTTTGATGGCTGTTCCTGATTTACGGATATCCAGACGGAGAGAAGCATAAAACTTCAAAGCATTACCTCCAGTAGTTGTTTCAGGGTTGCCAAACATCACACCAATTTTTTCCCTGAGTTGGTTGATGAAAATGCAGCAACAGCCGGTTCTTCCGATGGTTGCGGTGAGTTTCCTCAAAGCCTGTGACATCAATCTGGCCTGAAGGCCCATTTTGGATTCACCCATCTCGCCTTCTATCTCACTTTTGGGTACAAGTGCTGCCACAGAGTCGATCACCAACAAGTCAATGGCTCCGGAACGAATCAGGTTTTCTGCAATTTCCAGTGCTTGTTCACCATTGTCTGGCTGCGAAATGAATAGATTTTCTGTATCTACACCCAGAGCTTCAGCATATGTTCTGTCAAAGGCGTGTTCTGCATCGATAAAGGCCGCAATTCCCCCCGCTTTTTGACATTCGGCAATTGCATGTATTGTCAATGTGGTTTTACCTGAAGATTCAGGACCGTAAATTTCTACTACCCTTCCTTTGGGAAATCCTCCAATGCCGGTAGCTATGTCTAAACTGAGTGAACCTGTAGAGATGGCTTCGGTAGCAATCACCTGCTTGTCACCCAATTTCATAATAATTCCTTTTCCGTATTGCTTTTCGAGCTTATCTACGGTTGTCTTAAGCGATTTAAGCTTTTCTTCCAGTTCTTTTGACATAATAATTAGTTTTACAATGCAAATATAAGATATTTGTCATTGTTGTGACAAAAAAATTGACAATATTTTATTAAAAATATATAAATACTTGTTAATTAATGATTTAGCATCAATTAATTAAACGTCAATTTTAGCGTATTTGGCATTTTCTTCGATAAACTGCCTTCTGGGTGGCACATCATCTCCCATAAGCATAGAGAAAATCAGGTCGGCTTCTAAGGCATCTTCAATGGAGATTCTTCTTAAAGTACGCGTAGTGGGATCCATCGTAGTTTCCCAAAGTTGTTCTGCATTCATTTCTCCCAAACCCTTATAGCGCTGTACCTTAACATTGGCATCTTCTTTTCCTTTGCTGTAAAAGTCGATGGCTGCAATTCTTTCCTCGTCATTCCAGCAATACGAAAATTCTTTGCCTTTTCTTACCTGGTAGAGCGGTGGTGCAGCAATGTAAACATAACCCTGTTCGATCAATGGTTTCATATACCTGAAAAAGAAGGTCAAAATCAAGGTAGTAATGTGACTACCATCTACATCGGCATCACACATGATTACAATCTTGTGGTAACGCAACTTGTCAATATTTAAAATACGTTCGCCTTCTTTATCCTGAATGCTCACACCCAGTGCCGTAAACATGTTTTTGATTTCCTCGTTCTCGTAGATCTTGTGTTCCATGGCTTTCTCTACGTTGAGGATTTTACCCCTCAATGGCAGGATGGCCTGAAACATTCTGTCTCTTCCCTGCTTTGCCGTTCCACCCGCTGAATCTCCCTCGACCAGGAAAATTTCACTGGCTGATGGATCTTTGGAGGAGCAATCCGACAACTTTCCGGGAAGCCCCCCACCGGTAAGTACCGTTTTCCTTTGTACGAGTTCTCTGGCTTTTTCAGCTGCATGTCTGGCAGTAGCAGCCAAAATTACTTTGTCAATGATTTTTTTGGCGTGATTGGGGTTTTCTTCCAGGAAAAACTTCAAGGCATCACCTACGCATCGGGAAACAATACCTGTGACTTCAGAATTGCCCAATTCTCCTTTGGTTTGACCTTTGAATTGAGGTTCCGGTACTTTTACAGAAACAATGGCGGTGAGACCTTCGCGGAAATCTTCTCCGGAAACAGAAACTTTTGCTTTGGTAAACAAACCATTGTCTTCTCCGTATTGCTTAAACAATCGGGTGATGGCCCTTCTGAATCCGGCCACGTGGGTACCTCCTTCCCGGGTGTTGATATTGTTTACGTAGGAAAAAATATTTTCCTGGTAGCCTGTATTGTATTGTAAAGCGACCTCAACCTCCACATTTTCTTCTTTTCCGATGACATGGATGGGTTCTTCTATCAGCGAGGTTCTGGATTGATCAATAAACTTTACAAATTCTTTTAATCCTCCTTCTGAATGAAAGCTGCTCGTTTTGTACGCTCCTGTTTCTTCATTCTTTTCCCTTTCATCCGTCAAACGCAGGGTAAGTCCTTTGTTGAGGTAACTCAACTCTCTCAACCTTTTGGCCAGCGTGTCGTAGTCGTAAACCAATTCTTCAAATATCTCCGGATCGGGAGAGAACGTGACATTGGTTCCGGTGCGATCTGAATCACCTATAACTTTAACATCACCCATGGGCTTTCCCTTCTGGTATTCCTGTTCAAATACCTTACCTTCTCTGTGAACTTCTGCTCTCAGATAGGCGGATAGCGCATTCACACATGATACACCCACACCATGCAAACCTCCGGAAACCTTGTAGGTATCTTTGTCAAATTTACCACCGGCGTGAAGAACGGTCATTACCACCTCCAGTGCCGATTTTTGAAGTTTATCGTGCATGCCGGTAGGAATACCCCTACCATTATCTTTAACCGTGACACTATTGTTAGGATGCACAATTACATCCACAAAATCACAATAACCTGCCAGATGCTCGTCAATTGAGTTGTCTACAACTTCCCAAACAAGGTGGTGAAGACCCTTGGCGTCAGTACTACCAATGTACATCCCGGGTCTTTTGCGGACGGCTTCCAGACCCTCCAGTGCCTGGATGTTGTTGGCACCGTAATCTTGGGATTGGGGATTCGGATTTTCAGTCATAACTTATTAATATTCAATTAATTTCAAAGATTGCAAAGTTAACTTTTTTCCATCACATTTTTTTAAATATATTACTAAAAATTTCCCATTTTAAAAGGCTAAATCCCTATGGTAAACCGCTATTTTCCAAACCTTTAAAACAATTATTGTAAATCCGCTGTTTGAGTAACCAAAGTTACTTGCAACATTGTTGCAAATAACTTATCTTTGTCCTCTAATTTTAATGCATGTCTTCTTTTTTTAAAATCAATCTTGACTTTGCCGGCATGGCGGCTTCTGCCATTTGTGCCATTCATTGTATGGCCATGCCTTTGATTTTATCATTGGGGGTTGCGCATTCCGGACATCTGTTTCACGACCACACCTTTGATATAGCCGTTATTGCTATTGGAATCGTAATTGCTTCTGCTTCATTGATTACGGATTATAAAAAACACCGTTCTTTGTTGCCTTTGATCCTGGTAATAGTGGGATTTTGTGTTCTTACCTACGGCCTCACACACGGACACGGCGGCATCCATCTTTGGATAAGTCTTATCGGCAGCGGTTTGGTGTCTTCAGCGCATTTCATCAATTGGAGAAAAAACCAATTGCAGTTTGCCTGATTGACTAAAATCAGGTTTTCAAAAACCCATTCTAACTATTTTAAATCCTTATTTGTTGGGATTGGACTTTACCAGGTATTGCTCCAACGCCATCGACATGGAAGGTGCTTCCGGAGTAGGCGCTACAATGTTGGGATAAATTCCATGATCCAGTACAGCTTGGAGGGTAGATTGTCCAAATACAGCTATACGCGTATAGTTCTGTTTGAAGTCGGGAAAGTTTTCATACAATGACTCAATTCCCTGAGGACTGAAGAAAACCAGGACGTCGTAAAAGACATTTTCCAGATCAGATAAATCGCTCGACAAGGTGCGGTACATCAGCACATCGGTAAACTCGATTTTATTCTTTTCCAGATAGCTTACCACGTCTTTATTTCCCAGGTTAGAATTGGGCAACAAAAACTTTTCGGTAGCTTTAAATTTATTGAAGTAGGTATGAAGATCGTCTAACTTCTTCTTGCCGGCAAATACCTTTCTTTTTCGGTATACAATAAACTTTTGCAGGTAATTGGCGATGGCCTCCGTTACGCAAAAGTACTTGGTCTCCGGCGACATCTTGATGCGCATTTCTTCGCAAATGCGAAAAAAGTTTTCAATGGCATTTTTACTGCAGAAAATGATGCTGGTATATTCATCAGGACGAACCCTGTTTTTCCTGAATTCTTTTTCAGTAACTCCTTCAACGTGGATAAAGGATCTCCAGTCAATGGTTAGACCGTATTTTTTTTCGATATCGTAATAAGGAGAACGCTCCGGCTTGGGCTGGGAAACCAAAATGGTCTTAATTGGCCTAAACTCCTCTACATATTTAACTTTTGATTTGGAGGCAGTGCTTTTTGTAGCCATTTAGGTAATTTGAGTTATCAATTTTTAGCCCTGTATGTTGGAAATAGCCCTAATCATAAATAGAACAGGCGCAATTTCCGCGGTGCAAAGATATATAAAAAAAGGAACTATTCCCTGACCTATCAAAAATATGGAAATGCTAAAGCCCCTCAATGTCCGCATGATATAGAACAAGCCAACCAGTCCTAAACCGGTATATAAAAACAATAAATGCATGTTTTCGGGTCCATATGCCAACAATAAATTTACGGGAACGGCAACTATGCCCAATAAAATATTAAAAACAAGAATAATGTAGCTATAAAGTGAACTTTCTTTGGTCACGGGAAACAAGACGCCCAGCATCCACATAAAGCTGTGGCGGATCAGATAAACCCCACAAACAGCAGCAAAACACAACAACCAGATTTTTATACCCTCCTGACCCCCAAAATGCCTTTGAAACAGATAAATGAAAACCGATAAATTGATGAAAAAGCACAAATAAAGCAGGGCAAAATGAAAGTTGTACCCACTGGCCTCATCCCTTTTGGTCAGTTTCATCATGTTGAGGTTGAACATCGACCTGAGCAAATAGCCCAACAAACTGGTTTTGTGGCTGATTACTACAGCCAACATAGCCCATGAAAAAATCATGATCCAAAAAATAAAACTGGTTGATACCTTGGGCTTTACTTTGGAAATATCTTCGATAACTTTTTGTACAGGCTTGAATTGCTGCCTTCTTAAAGGCACGTGATTCACTTCAAAAGGATTGTCAGATTTGCCAGCCACCGAAGTATCTTTGGCACTCGTATCTTGCTCAACCGCAGCAGCAGGAAGGTTTTGTATCCTGGATGAAACTTCGAATGGGTTAGACCTGTTATTTTGACAGACAACTGTATTTGACGCAAAGGTCATCAGACCAACTACCAGTAACCAAATCGCTGCCAACTTTTTTAACATGCCGCAAAATTACTTTTATTTTTATGCCAAATTCCCGCAAACTGCCTTTTTAAATCAAAAATCTGACCAATTTTAACCAAATTACTCTATATCCAACTTTAAAACGATCTCAATTTGTCTGAAAACCTCATAAAACGGGTTCTGGTGCTGGGCAGCCTTGCCATAGTGGGTATCATTGCAGTCCAATCGTTTTGGCTTTCCAAATCGTGGGACATACGCGATAACGATTTTGACCAGTCGGTGACAATTGCTTTAAGAAACGTGGCTCAGATCATAGCCAATTACAACAATTCCACCCTGCCCAAATACAACCTGGTGCAGCGGAGATCTTCCAACGTATATGCGGTCAATGTCAACAGTAAGATCGAAGACATTGCGGTTTTGGAAGATTACCTCTATCAGGAAATTTCCAATGTATTTATAAATACAGATTTTGAATATGCTGTCTATGATTGTGCCAGCAGCGAGTTGATCTATGGCAATTACTGCAAGATGGATAACTCATCTCAAAAGAAAAAATCATCCAGGCTACCTAAGTTCTCGCATTTGGACTACTACTTTGTGGTAAAGTTTCCGGAAAGAGAAAGTTACATCGTCAGCGATCTGTGGACCAACCTGATGATAGGATCGGTAGCTATCTTGTCGGTCTTGTTTTTCACCTACAGCATTCTCATTATTCTTAGACAAAAAAGGTTGTCTGACTTGCAGAAGGATTTTATCAACAACATGACCCACGAATTTAAAACACCCATTTCTTCGATAAAAATCGCTGCTGATGTGTTGCAAAACGATGGCCATGTCAAGGCCGACAGCCGTCTTTCGAGGTATGCCAATATCATCAGAGAGCAAAATCTCAGACTCAATGATCAGGTAGAAAAAGTGCTCAACGTTGCCCGATTGGAAAATGACACCTTAAAGCTCACCATAGAAGAGGTTGATTTGAATTCCCTGCTTTCAACCATCGTGGAGGCGACAGAACTAAAGTTGGAAAAAGGGAACATTCAATATGTTGAAAAAATTAAAGGGGTTGTAGTTAATGCCGATAAACTACATTTAACCAATGTAGTTTACAATATTATAGACAATGCTGTAAAATATTGCGACCGCGAGCCTCAGATTCTCCTCACATTATACAAGAAAAACAATGGCATTGCCATCCGCATAGAAGACAATGGCATTGGCATTCCCAAAGAGTACCTCCGCTTTTTATTTGATAAATTCTATAGAGTAAATACCGGTAATGTGCACAATGTGAAAGGCTTTGGTCTTGGTTTGTTTTACGTTAAAAGCATTTGCAAAGCACACAATTGGGAAATTATAGTTGACTCAGAAGTAGGCAAGGGCTCTGTCTTTGAAATAGAAATTCCTGTAACAACGCCTTCTAACAAACAAAACCTGGATGCATAAGCCCAATAGAGGAAAGAAAATGAACAATAAATTGCAAAAGCACAACGTATACAAATAATTATTATTTTTACCTCATAGCATACACAAGCAAGCGAAAATGAACAAAGCCAGGATACTTTATGTAGAAGACGACGAAACACTCAGTTTCGTAACTTCAGACAACCTGTCGCTCAACGGCTATGATGTAGTGCACTGCCTGGATGGAGAAGCGGCCTTGACGGCTTTTGGCAATGGTCACTTTGACCTGTGTCTGCTGGATGTAATGCTTCCTAAGAAGGATGGCTTTGCCCTGGCAGCAGATATCCGAAAAAAAAATCCTGAAATTCCCATCTTGTTTTTGACAGCCAAGTCGATGAAGGAAGATAGAATTACAGGTCTTAAGTTGGGTGCGGATGATTACATCACAAAGCCATTCAGCATTGAGGAATTAATCCTCAAAATTGAGGTCTTTCTAAAACGCAAATTCATCAATATCAAGCAAGCCAACAAATACGTGCTGGGCAAACTTACCTTCGATTACAAAAATCTTACCATCAGCGCAGGCGAAACTGAAAAAACCCTGACCCAAAGAGAGGCAGATTTATTAAAACTGCTCATTGAAAATAAAAACAACGTCATCAAAAGAGAGGAAATCCTGGAGAGGGTGTGGGGCCAGAACGATTATTTTCTGGGCAGAAGCATGGATGTGTTTATATCACGGTTGCGAAAATACCTGAGCGATGACGAAAGCCTCAAGATTGACAACATTCACGGTGTAGGTTTTAAGCTGATAGCGCCCTAAGGGTCCAAAGGATCAGCATTTTCAACAAAAATCAGCCTTTTATATACCAGTCCAATGATTGACGGATCTGGTCGTCTTCGACCGTATGATTGTAGCCGCATTTGCCAATGCCCTCCAACAAGGAAAACCGGATTTCCCCCTTTTCATTCTTTTTATCAAAACGCATGGCATCAATAATTGCGTCAGCAGCAGGCATAGACTTATACTTATGACCAAACAATCTTAAAACATGATCTCTGATTTCTTTTGCTTCGGTATGTGAAATAAAGCCTTTTTGCAGGGCAAGGTGAGATTCACAAACCATGCCGATGGCCACCGCATCACCATGGGTTATCGATTTTGAAGAGCTGATGAGCAAACCTTCAATGGCATGCCCAATGGTATGTCCAAAATTGAGTATTTTTCGAAGACCTCTTTCATCAGGATCCTGCATGACCACATCGTTTTTTATGTTGATGCTGTGTGCCACTATGCTTTCATAAGGTAAATCCGATAGTTGTTGAACATCTTTCAACTTCAGCCAGCCATCTTTATCAGCTATAAGGTGATGTTTCAATACTTCGGCATAACCACTTTGGAGCTGTCGGTAGGGAATACTTTTGATAAAAGATGTATAAATAAATACAGCTTCCGGTTGTCGGAAAACGCCCACAATATTTTTGTGATGATCGAGATCTATACCCAGCTTACCACCGACCGAAGCATCAACCTGCGCCAGCAATGAAGTGGGAATTTGGATAAAGCGAATGCCCCGCATAAATGTTGCTGCACAAAAGCCCCCAAGATCACCAACCACCCCACCTCCCAGGTTAATGAGCACTGAATGTCTGTCGGCACCATGATAAAGTAAACTTTTCCAAATGAAAGCGGCACTATCTATGTTTTTGTAGATTTCACCACTGTCGATTTGGATAATAACGGCATCTGCGGGCAGGTCTTCCAATACATAAACCAGACAGTTTTGCTCTGTATGTTCATCTACCAAAACGAAAGTCCGCGATGGCTTAAGTGATTCCAAAAAAGCAGACAAAGCACCTGCTTCGTTGATGAAAATATCGTACCCCAGACTGTGTATTACTGCCATGAAGATTTGTTTTGAAGTTCATCCATACTCCATGCTTCTGCTTTTTCGGCAAAAAGAGCTTTGGTTCGGGTCCATACGGATGCAAAAAGTTCGGATTTTCGATAGGCCTCCAGTGCTTCTGCGTTTTCCCAGATACTAATGGTGAAAAAGATATGGTGGTGCATTCGATCTCGAAGCAAGCGAAGGTCTTTTTGACCCGGGAATGAAGCTATTGATTTTTTGCTTTCTTCAAAGATGTCGAGAAAAGCGGTTACTTCTTCTTCCCTAAAGGTAAGTTTGACAATACGGGTAATCATACTAATGAAAGTCAATTTGAATGGTTTCATTGGTAAAAAGATGCAAGGTGCTGCTGGCTTTACCCATGTTGATGGCTATTTCAAGATGGTCTGCGGCGTTGAACCAGGCCAGGGCTTCACCGGGCGCCACCTCTCCATAGTGTTTGGAGAGCATTTCTATAGGGTCGTTGGGCTTATAGTAAATGGAAAAACTTCTGCCGTTTCTCGACTTTTCAAATAAATCGCGAGTGAGGTTGGTAATTACATTTTCATAATGATCCACGTGGATAATGGTCGCTTTTATCTGTTGGCTGGTAACCACAGGTCTGAAACTCAGCCGGGCATTGTATTCTTTTATGGGGTAGGCAAATTCATCGAGGGGCAGGCCGTGGTGAATGCAGGCTGCCGCATGGGCGTAAATCTGATAAACCTGCTTGCCCGGACATTTTGAAGGATCAATCACATGGGGATCTTCAATTTCTTCCATAACCATGGAAAAAATGCCATTGTCGGGACCTATGAAATATTGATCATGGCTTCGAAAAACGAGAAACCTGGGATTTTTTTCGTAATAATTGTTTACCGAAACGATGTTGATGCTGTCGGCCGGCAACGAAGGAATAAGGTTTTTTAAGTAGTAGGCTGCCAGAAAAATGTCGTACACTTTCAGGGTATGGCACACGTCCAGTATCCGTACCTGTTCACAGTTTTTGTACAGAGCTGCCTTTAATTCCGCACCGTAGTGATCATCGAGGCCATAGTCAGTTATTAAAGAAATTAACTGCATGGATTAAAAAATGCCCGGTTTTTGAACCATTGAATGCAAGAAACTTTTATATAAAAAATTATTTACAGATTTTTGAGCCAGGTTTCTTGGCAGAAATAACGATTTCTACGTTTTGGTGTTTATTCAGTAAGTCTTTGTAGTTTTACTGGCGTCACATAATTCGAAAAGCCGCTGTTTCTGTTTACAAAGTAATGAAAACATATTTGAATAATATATTTATTTTTTTGTTGTAACATTTAATTCCTTAATCATCAGTATATTGAAAGACAATAACGCCGCAGCGTTGCACGAAGTGCAAATTCAATTTGAAGGCATAGACCCCATTGATCTTTACGGAGAAGGGGATTCCAAGTTAAAAATCATCAAAAGAGTGTATCCCGATGTGAAAATGGTAACCCGGGGTACCACTTTGAAATTGATCGGCGAACCGGAGCAAACCGAGGAGTTAAAGGAACGCTTTGGTCTTATGATTTCCATCCTTCGCCAAAAACAGGATTTGACCATTCAGACATTAATCGATCTGCTCAATGGCAACAATCCCATGGCCAATAAAATTGTCGACTCCAATCCCGGAAATGTAATCGTCTATGGAAGGGATGGCAGACCCATTAAAGCCAAGACCATCAATCAGAAAAAACTGGTGGAACTCAGCCGAACCAACGACATTGCCTTTGCCATCGGACCCGCAGGTACCGGAAAAACATACACAGCTGTAGCCATGGCAGTGGCGGCACTCAAAAACAAGACGGTGAAAAAAATCATCCTCACGCGTCCTGCAGTGGAAGCCGGAGAAAGTCTGGGCTTTTTACCGGGAGACCTCAAAGAAAAAGTAGATCCCTATCTGCGCCCACTTTATGATGCACTGGAGGACTTGTTCCCCATGGATAAACTCAAATTTTTCATGGAAAACAACACCATCGAAGTAGCACCACTGGCTTTTATGAGGGGAAGAACACTTGACAACTCTTTTATCATCCTTGACGAAGCGCAGAACTGTACCTCTCCACAGCTCAAAATGTTTTTAACGCGTTTGGGACCCAATGCCAAGTGCATAATAACCGGCGATTTAACCCAGATCGACCTTCCGCCTTCGCAATCCAGTGGTTTGATACGTGCCCTCAACATCCTCGGAAACATAGAAGGCATTGGAGTGGTCTATCTCAATGAAGAAGACGTAGTTAGACACCGGCTGGTAAAAGAAATCATCAAACGCTATAACGAGTCAGATGAAAAAATAAAGGAAGAAATGGCGCGCAAAAAAGCTGAAAAAATAGCGTTGGCCGAACAAAGGAAATCAGAAATACAAGACAACTTATGACATCCAAGGTAGTTTACCACACAGGCTTAAGCACAACAGCCACCCACCTAAGGAGTGGCAACGAAATTGTAACCGATGCACCCGTCGACAACAACGGCAAAGGCCAGGCCTTTTCTCCTACCGATTTGATGGCCACCTCTCTGGCTTCCTGTATGATGACAATCATGGGCATCCTGGCTGAAAAAAACGACATCGATATCGACGGCACAGAAGCAGAGGTGTTGAAAATTATGGCCGAAAATCCCAGAAGAATTGCCGGTATCCACATCAAGATGATCATGCCTGCCAAATCATACTCAGATAAAGAAAAAAGCATGTTGAGTCATGCAGCCTTAAATTGCCCGGTAATGAAATCCATCCATCCGGATATCGATGTGCAACTGAACATCCTTTGGCAAGATGCCTGATTGTAAAGTTTTTCACAAGTCGGGTATTGTAAAAGGCGAAATTGCCCTGGAAGGATCCAAAAGCATTACCAACCGCATTTATATGATCAGGGCTTTAAGCCAACAGCCCTTTGAAATTTTCAATGCATCTGGCAGTGATGATAGTAAGACACTGCTGCAGTTATTACAACAAAAAGAAGGCGTGCTGGATGCAGGTCATGCCGGCACCACCTTCAGGTTTCTTACCGCTTATTTGGCTTTTCAGCCGGACACCCAAATTTTAACCGGATCCGAAAGGATGAAACAACGTCCGATTGGCCCATTGGTAGATGCACTGAGACAACTGGGAGCCAACATCTCTTATGTTGAAAACGAGGGTTACCCACCTCTCGAGATTCAAGCACCATCGGAAACCGGCAACAACAAGGTAAGCTTACCCGCCAATGTCAGTTCACAATTTATCTCTGCTTTACTGTTGGTGGCTCCCACACTGCCCAATGGCCTGGAAATCACCTTAACAAGCTCCTTGGTTTCAGAACCCTATCTGCAAATGACCCTCAATATCATGTACTATTTTGGGATTACAACCCATTGGCATGAAAATGTAATACAAGTTGATAAACAGGATTACCAAAGTGTGGATTTTACAGTAGAGGCCGACTGGTCCGCTGCCTCTTATTTTTACTCCATTGCTGCGCTGGCGAACGAAGCAGAAATCACCTTGAAAGGACTGTTTTCACCCAGTTGGCAGGGAGACAGTGCCATCCAGTCCATTGCCCATTCGTTTGGTGTCAAAACAAAAGTGGCCGATAATAATACGATACACCTGAGTAAAAGCAAGGGCTCTGAAAAGGTTGCCATGTTGGAATATGATTTCCTTCATCAACCGGACATAGCGCAAACCGTATTTGTCATGTGCGGTGCCCTCGGCATGCCCGCCTTGTTTACAGGCTTGCAAACCCTCAAAATCAAGGAAACCGACCGGATTGCTGCCATGCAGACTGAATTGGCAAAAACAGGCGTATTTATCAGCAAAGTGCCTCAGAAATTTCATTCCAAAAACCCTACAGAAATGTACATGATGGAGGGAAAATGTCACTTTGATGTGATGCCTTATTTCGAAACCTACCACGATCACCGCATGGCTATGGCTTTGGCACCGCTGGCCCTGCTGCATCCCATTGGTATAAAGAATGCTGCCGTGGTATCAAAATCTTTTCCCGGCTTTTGGACTGCCTTACAAGCACTGGATTTTGTGATTGAATAATAAGAAAAGCCCTTCCAAAAATAATTTTGCGGAACCATGCTTTGGTGTAATTTTATGGCAAAAGCCACAACATGACTGCACCATATTTACTGGGTATCGACCTCGGTGGAACCAAGATAGAAGCGGCCTTACTCGAAAGAGACAGCCATAATGTAGTTGTAAGACAAAGGATTGCTACAGAAGGGCACCTTGGGTATGAACACATCCTCAACAACATAGCAAGCCTGGCCAAAAGTGTTAGCGACCAACACGGCTTTTCACCGGCACACATGGGCATTGCTACACCGGGCACACTGGATCCCTTGACGCAAACCATGAAAAATTGCAATACCACCGCATTAAACGGACGGCATATGAAAGCTGATCTGGAAAAGTTGCTGGGCTATGAGGTGCGGATGGCCAATGATGCCAATTGTTTTGCCATAGCTGAAGCACAGATGGGCATAGTCAAAGAAAAGATGCCCGAAGCAGAAGTGGTTTTTGGCGTGATCATGGGTACCGGTGTAGGTGGCGGTCTGGTGGTCAATGGCAAGGTGATTGGTGGCAGGCATGGCATCGGAGGTGAATGGGGCCACAATTTTTTAGATGAGTCCGGTGGACAATGTTACTGCGGCAAAACCGGATGCGTGGAAACCGTCATTTCGGGCCCTGCCCTGGAAAGATTTTATGCCAAAATCAGTGGCAGCGATAAAAAGCTGAAAGACATAGTAACCGAATACCGGGCAGGTTCAGCACCTTTTGCCCAACAAACCATGGATAGATTATTTGAAAATTTTGGAAGGGCCATCGCAGTGGTCATCAACATCGTAGACCCGGACGTAATTGTCATCGGTGGCGGTGTGGGCAACATTGATGAAATTTATACCGAAGGGGTAGAAAGGGTGAAAAACTATATTTTCAATTCCCGGGTAGATGTAGTCTTTTTGAAACCATCATTGGGCGACAGTGCCGGTGTTTTTGGGGCAGCTCTTTTATAAGCCCCATTCAAAGGACGGTATATTAAACAAAGCTTAAATCGTGGTCTAAACCTGCATTGCTCACGAATGCAATGTATCTTTGTGCTACCATTTCCATTTGTATGTTACAAACCATAGATCTCACATTCCAATATAAAGGAGGACAGCCCTTTGTTTTCCCTGATCTTACCGTTGGAGCCAAAGAAAGTATGCTGCTGTTGGGCAGGTCCGGCATTGGTAAAACCACTTTATTGCATTTGCTGGGCGGTTTGATGCAACCCAGCAAGGGTAAAATTCTCATTGATGGTGCCGACATTTCTCACAAAAGTGGCAGGGACCTCGATCGATTCAGGGGCAAACACATTGGCATCATTTTTCAACAAAACCATTTTATTGCTTCGCTTAATGTGATGGATAACATCCTCTTGGCGCAGACATTGATTGGAGACAAGGCCAATGTGGAAAGAGCCAACCATTTATTGGAACGATTGAGCATAGCCTCCAAAGCCAATCAACCTATCAACAAATTGTCGCAGGGAGAAAAACAAAGGGTTGCCATTGCCCGGGCCGTAATCAATAAACCCGGCCTCATTCTGGCAGATGAACCCACCTCCGCTTTGGATGATCAAAACTGTGTAGCGGTCTATAAATTACTGGAAGAACAGGCCGTTGAAGAAGGATCTGCTCTGGTCATAGTGACCCATGACAACCGATTGAAATCTGAAGTTAATCATCAAATTATTTTACAATGATGCAGTACTTGAGATTGGCCGCAAAAAATTTGTTTTACAAGCCCTTAAACCTGGCCTTAAGCCTTATTCTCTTTGCCCTTGGTGTAGGCTTGATTTCTTTTTTAT
This sequence comes from uncultured Saprospiraceae bacterium, assembly GCA_937973565.1. Lineage (GTDB taxonomy): Bacteria > Bacteroidota > Bacteroidia > Chitinophagales > Saprospiraceae > JADKBO01. The sequence goes on from CALJKQ010000234.1 coordinate 19,398, forward strand.
TGCTGTTTAATTCGCAATTAAAAGAAAAATTCGATGCTAACCTGGCAGGCATCAACCTCGTAATTGGCGCAAAAGGATCTCCGCTACAGCTGATCCTTTGCAATATGTACCACATAGACAATCCCACGGGCAACATCAACATTAAAGACGCCAAACCTTTTCTCAATCCCAGACACCCCCTCATCAAAATGGCGGTGCCCCTTTCCTTGGGCGACAATTACAGATCTTTCAGAATCGTAGGCACCAACCACGATATACTAAAACTGTACGGTGTCCAACTGGGTGAAGGAAATCTTTGGGCAAAAGATCTCGAGGTTACCATTGGTGCTACCGTAGCCAAAAAATCGGGACTGAAAATAGGTGACAGCTTTGTGAGCTCACACGGCTTTGACGAAGATCCGGATCTGGCACACGACCATGCAAAATTCGTAGTGACCGGCATATTAAAGGGAAGCGGAACCGTAGTGGATCAGCTTATCCTTACCAATACGGCCTCCATTTGGGAAATGCATGCGCATGAAGGAGGAAAAGAAGATGCCCATGATCACGAACACAATCATACGGCAGCAGACAGTCTGGATCAGCACGTGCACGACAACTCCAATACCGATTTGCTGGCACACCCTGAGGAGCAAATAACTTCTATCCTGGTACAATACAAGAGTGCCAACAATTACCAGACCCTCAACATGCCCAGAGCCATCAATGAAAACACAGCGATGCAGGCTGCTTCACCGGCTTATGAAATCAATAAGTTGTACGATATGATTGGCACAGGTACGGAAACCATCCGATACATAGCCTTGTTGATAGCCATCGTATCCTTGATTAGCATCTTTATCTCCCTTTATCAGTCTATGAAACAAAGGAAATACGAATTGGCCTTATTGAGGGTAATGGGCAGCAGCAGGGCAGGCTTGTTTTTCCTCATCCTGCTCGAAGGCATTGGCATCGCTTTTCTGGGCTGGCTAACCGGCACACTGCTGAGTCACGTAGGCATGATGGTTTTGGGCCATTATTTGACAGAAGACTTTGGCTATGATTTTCAAGCCTGGGTCTTATTAAAAGAAGAATGGTATTTGTTTTTTATTGCCCTGGGATTGGGAATAGTAGCCGCGTTGGTGCCGGCTTTAAAGGCAGCGGGTACTGATATAAATCAAACACTGGGTGAAAAATAGAAAAGCAGACTGCAACTTTTGTAAATCCGTTTCCGTTATCAAAGGGATGAAAACTTTCAACATAGTTGTCTTTTGCGTCTTGATCCAAGGGCTGTCTTATGGACAAAAATCCGCCTGGGCAACCCTCAGCCTGGTGAGCAGCACTACAAGTTTTGATGCCGCCTATGGCATAGAAGTTAAAAAAGTAAAAGTCAGCCCTGCGGTAAAAGCCATGCAGGGAACGGAAATGGAAGTTGATGGCTATATCATACCTCTGACCGGCAAGCTGGCCCAAAACCATTTTATGTTGTCTAAATTCAACGAAAAAATGTGTTTTTTCTGCGGAAAAGCAGGCCCTGAAACCGCCATGCAGGTATTTTTGGCCGGGGGCAAAAAAATTGCCTTCACGGATGAAAAAATTAAAGTAAAAGGCATTCTTCGTATCAACGAAAACGACCCATCCGGACTGTTGTACACGCTGGAAGCCGCGCAAATAATAGAAGAATGACAAAAAGAATATACCTTTTGATTGCATTGACCACTGCGATCTTCATCACCGACAACATGGCACAAACCGACAACGTATGGAAGTCGTTGTCAAAAATTACCTACCGCAAGGAATACGATGAACTCATGGGCTTTAAAATCGACAAACCCGTTTTCAGTGATGCCATTAAAAGTATGGAAGGTAAGACCATCACCGTCAAAGGCTACATCATTCCGGTGGAAGGTTACAAGTCGCACAAGGAATTTATCTTCTCTGCCTTCCCCTACAGCATGTGTTTCTTTTGTGGCGGCGCCGGCCCGGAAACAGTTATGGAAGTGAGCGCCAAAGAACCGGTAAAATACACCACCGAACAAATCACCCTCACCGGCACCCTCCGCCTCAACAGCGATGATATCAACCGCCTGATGTTTAAGATCGAACACGCGGTCCGCGTTGATAAATAACCGCAGCGGCGCAACCTCTTGACCGATTGCTATAAGAGCAGGTGTTTTTTATTTGAATCATTAAGGGAAATAAGAGAATTAAGAACTCTTCAGGTAGAAG
>CALJKQ010000235.1 GCA_937973565.1 uncultured Saprospiraceae bacterium
AGGAACTGCAATACCTCAATAAGTTTTTTCTACGCTATAAGTGGCGGCTACTGCTGGGCATTCTTTTTGTCACAGCCTCCAATTATTTTGGAATCCTCATACCCCAGAAAATCAGAGATGCCCTGGATTTTGTGCACAGTCGCATACAGGATATTAAATCCGGTGGCCTGAGCCCACAAAATGAAGACCTCCAATACACTTTGCTGATCTTTGGACTTACGGTCATTTCCTATATGGTCATCAAAGGGGTTTTTATGTTTTTGATGCGGCAAACCATCATTGTCACATCTCGCCTGATTGAATACGATATGCGCAAAGAACTGTATGAACACCTGCAGACCCTCGATACCGGATATTATAAAATGAGCAAGACCGGAGACTTGATGGCAAGGATATCTGAAGATGTATCAAAGGTGCGAAACTATCTGGGGCCTGGCATCCTGTACGGCATCAACCTTGTGTCGCTCTTTGGCATGACCATCTATGCCATGTTTTCGGTAAATGCCCAATTGGCTATTTATACGCTGATTCCTCTACCCATACTTTCCTTGTCTATTTATTATGTAAGTACGCTTATCAATCATAAAAGTACTTTTATTCAGCAACAGCTTTCCAAACTTACCTCCATTTCTCAGGAGGTCTTTTCGGGTATCAGGGTAGTAAAAAGTTATGGCAAAGAACGCCAGTTCAACGCGTATTTTCAAACAGAGAGTGAGGAGTTTAAATCAAGATCCATGGACCTTGCCAGGGTCAATGCTTATTTTCATCCGCTGATGATATTGCTGATAAATCTCAGTACGCTTATTGTTTTATTGGTTGGAGGGTATCAGATTGGCAAGGGCACCATCACCACGGGCAATATTGCTGAGTTTATTATTTATGTAAATATGCTTACCTGGCCGGTCACGAGCATTGGTTGGATAGCCTCTATCGTACAGGAAGCAGAAGCTTCTCAGGCCCGCATCAATCAACTGTTGAAACAGGAAGCCACACTGCCTGAAGGAGATTTGAAGCTGGATCAATGCAAGGGCAACATCCGTTTTGACCATGTTACGTTTACCTATCCTGATACCGGCATCAAAGCGTTGGACGACATCAGCATTGAAGCAAAAACAGGAGAAAGAATTGCCATTGTGGGCAAAACCGCTTCAGGCAAAAGTACCCTTGCCGAATTGTTGTTGGGCATGTACCTTCCCGATAATGGCACCATTACCATAGACGGTATCAATATCCGGCGCATTGACAAAGCAAGTTTGCGTCAGTTCATTGGATACGTTCCCCAGGATGTATTTTTATTTTCTGATACGGTAACCCATAACATCATTTTTGGTGCCTCCCAAAAGACGCAGGAAGATGCTGCTGCCTTTGCAGAATATGCTTCCGTAAAAGACGACATCCTCCGTTTGCCTAACCAATTTGATACCGTAGTAGGCGAAAGAGGGGTAACCCTCTCCGGCGGACAAAAGCAGCGCATTTCCATAGCGAGGGCTTTGATCAAAAACCCTGAGATAGTAATCCTGGATGATTGCCTGAGTGCAGTGGATACGGAAACAGAACAAAAGATTCTCACCTACCTCAATACGGCTCTTGCCGGTAAAACAGCCATCGTTATTACGCACCGACTGACCAGTCTTATTGATTTTGACCGTATTTACCTTTTGGAAAATGGACAAATAACAGAACAAGGCAGTCACGATGCACTGATGTCGCTCAATGGTGCGTACTACGAATTGTACCAAAAATCGCTGCACCAAAAGGAAAGAGCCGAAATCATTTAAATTGTTGTTTTCGGGTTTATATTCCGATATTTGGTCTCTTGACGCAATTTTCTATCTTTGTTGTTTGCATCCCTGATACCGGTATTTCATCATCGAAAAACTAACTTATGTCTTTTAAAAACAACACAGAAAGTGTGCTCACATTCAAAGTAGAGGGGGGAAAAAAGAGAACCTATTACATGGATGTCAAACAAACCAAAACCACAGATCATTACCTGGTTTTAACTGAATGCGTTAAAAAATTGGATGGCACCACAGAACGGCATAAAATCTTTGTTTATAAAGAAGATCTCAATAAGTTTTTGAAAGCGTTGACACAGGCCGGAGATGGGATGAAAAAACTAATGCCCGAATATGATTTCAACGGCTTCGACAGAGCATATAAAGAATACAAACCCGAAAACGGCGATGCCCAGGAAATGAGTTGGTAAAAGCTATTGTTGAAACGCCAGCGGCGTATTGTCTTTTATCACGTTCCCGATGTCAATTGGATTTTTGCCATCAAAGGCAACACCCTTAAACCATAGGTCATAGGCGATTTTAATTTCTGTTTTCAAATCTTTTCCGGGTGAAAGCGGCAAATGTGGATCAAAATTTTTTCGGAATCTCCATGATCCCTCAAAGGCAATATCCAAAGTATCTTTCAGGCCTTGCCCTGCAATAATCTTTGCTTTGTAGCATAAATAAGAATTGTTTTTGGTACACATTCCGGCAGCAATGGCCAGATCACTACCGGTAGGTAATCTAAGGGTGTCTACGCCATTATAGGATTCATCCGGACCCGGCCCGAAGTTGAGATAACTGATGCTGCTTTCATCTCTGAATTTATTGATGGTTACTTCAGACAGCGTACCAGTCACCAATTCAAAATTAGTTGCAATCTCTTTGGAACTGCCATCATTCCAATAGTATGTATTTTTGCTGATCAGCGGAATGGCCCCACCCGAAGAATTTCCCAATTCAATACCTCCCAGAAAAAAGTTTTGAGAAACTACAATAAAGGAGTCGCCCAGATTATTGACAAAAGTATCTTTCATCACAAATACGCGATCCTCCCAGCTGTGTTTAATGCCAATTTTTAATGAGGGATAGCTGCAGCAGTCATCGCACATTTCATCAGCAGATGCGTCGTAGTTGGTTGCAACGAGGTCGAGGCAGCCTACGCGCGGTTCATAACATCCCATCGTGAGGATAAAAACAAACAACATTGCCGTGAAATAACAGGATTTTTTCACGCTAAGATTCCTTGTTTTTTAAACTCTTTTCGTATTGACTTAACAGATCGCGCACTATTTGTTTTACCTGGGCAGAAAATTCCTTCTCGAGAATCCAATGATAATACTGTCTGTCTTCATACAAAGTCTTGGCAACCGGCCTTCCGATGTATTTTCCAAAATTGAAGACAATCTCTCCATTGGGGTCGTACCTTAATCGTTGGGTGACATCCAGAGAACTGTGATCTGCTAAGAAGCCGGCGACCTGGTGAATATCTCTGGAAATAGGTGCAGGGGTTACTTTTCCGTCGCCATCAATGTAATCAACCCCTTCGTACCGAATTATCTGACCTTGCAGCACTTCCGCGGTTGCCCGTACATCGGATAAGGCGTCGTGAGCATCTTGTAATTCTTTGTTGCAGTACAAAGCATAAGCAGCCTTTAGTGTGCGGGGTTCCATCTTGTAAAAGATTTTTTGCACATCGATCAGGTTGCGATTATCAATTCTGAAATCGATGCCTATTCTGGCAAATTCTTCCATCAGCATAGGCACATCAAAGCGATCTGAATTGTAACCTGCTAAATCCGCATCACCGATAAAATTAAAAATTTGTTGCCCCACCTGGCTGAAGGAAGGCTTGTTTCTAAGCATATCCGGGGTGATGCCGTGAATTGCCATGGCTTCTTCGGAAATAGGAATACCCGGGTTGATGAGCATTTCCAATTCCACCGGTTCGCCTCCGTTTTTGGGATATTTGATAAGCGCGATTTGAACTATTCTGTCTCTTATAACATTGAGTCCCGTTGATTCAATATCGAAAAATACCAGATCCTTTCTGAGCTGAAACATTATTTTGCAATTAGGTGTTTAGAAAATCCGGGACTAAAATAGAATTGTAAGGTGTCGGCCCGGCTGTCTTTGTATATGAAAAATGCTGCCAGACTGGTATCTGCTTCAACAAATTTTTTAGCTGCGTCGAGTCCCAGTACCATGCAGGTCGTAGCCATGGCATCTGCATCCAGGCACTGGTCGGTAATGATGGTGGCACTCAATATGTCGGAAGGTCTGGCACTGCAAGTTCTTGGGTCAATGATATGTGCCAGTTTCACCTTTCCTTTTTCAAAAAATTTGCGATAGTTCCCGCTTGTGGCAAGTGATTTGTTGGATATGGAAATGGGCATAACCACATCCTCTACTTGTGAACCCGATAAGGGTTTACTTATGCCTATGCTCCAGGGAGCACTGTTGGGATTGAGTCCGGCTGTTCTTACTTCACCGCCAATCTCTATCATGTAATCTTTGATGCCATTGGATTCAAAGAAGGAGGCGATGACATCTACGCCGTGTCCGGGTGCTGAAGCATTCAAATCGATTTTTACACCGGGCTTACTTTTGGTCACGCAAACACTGTCTCCTTTTGTATTTCGGAAAAGTTTGATTTTATCAACGCCGATCAGCGATTTCAGAGAATCGATGGTAGAAGCATTTACAGACTCCGGTTTTTCCTTTTTCTGATAACCAAAGCCATAGTAATTAACCGCAGGCATAACCGTGGGGTCGAAAGCACCTCCGGACTTTTGACTGAGCTCCATAGCCCTGCTGAGTGAAAACTCAAAATAAGGGTCGTCTTTCAGGGCATAACAATAACTACTTGTGCTCTGGTTGATTCTTGAAATGGTAGAGGTAGAATCATAGGTGGAAAGCGAGGTATTGAAATCCGCCAGCAGAGAATCAACTTTTTGAGATGCCCCCATCAATGTGCCTTTGTATTTGATGGTATAGGTAGTGCCCATGGCCTTGCCTCCTATGGTGTTGTAAGTATTATCTAATTTACTTTCCTGTTTGCAGGCAGTAAAAACCAATACCATCAGAAGTACCCGGAACCCAAGTTGTTTGATCATTTTCTTTATTATTTTAACAACCCTTTATCCTCGGCTTCTTCGGTCATGGAATGCAACTTAACGGGTGATTCTTTCTTGCGCAAACGCATATTGAGAAACTCAACCAACAATGAGAAAGCAATGGCAAAATAAAGATAGCCTTTGGGAACTGCTCCAATTTCAGAATCAAAGATTTTGAGGTGAGCCAGGTGCCCTCCTTCAATGATCAGCATAAAGCCAATGAGTATTAAAAAAGCCAGACCCAGCATTTGGATAGTCGGATTGCGGTTAACAAATCTTCCCACCGGTACTGCAAAAGCCATCATGATGATGACTGAAAACACAACTGCTATGATCATTACGATCAGCGCACCGTAGAGACCGTTTGTCATACCCACCGCTGTAAGAATGGAGTCCATCGAAAAAATAATATTGATCAGTGTAATTTGAATGATTGCAGATTGTAGTGTTTGCTTTTTACCATGATCTTTAGCATGGTCTTCATCGATACCTTCCAGTTTATGGTGGATCTCTGTTACAGATTTGTACAAAAGGAAGATTCCTCCACCGGCAAGGATCAGACTCTGGTAAGAGACGCCTGCAGAAATCCACGATGAATTGATGTGCCAAAACGGTTCAGACATGGCTATGAGGTAAGAAACACCGAAAAGGAGGGCAATGCGGAGAAACATGGCCAGGACCAATCCTATGTTGGTGGCTTTTTTCTGGTCCTCCGGATTCAATTTGGAAGAGGCAATGGAAATGAAAATGATGTTGTCCACACCTAAGACAATTTCCAAAAAGGTAAGGGTCAATAGGCTGAGCCAGATGGCCGAACTGGCAAAATCGGGCATATCAAATGCCAAGAGGTTGGCAAACATGGTCATATTTCAGATTTTTTGCAAATGTAATGAATTCCACCCAATGGCAAAGGGATTAATGGACAACATCCGGTCAATTACCGACGTGCTGAGGGTCATTGCAGACCAAGCGAATTTGGTACAATTTGAATAAAAAATGGTTGGAAAATACTTATTACTGCTGCTGATGGTCGTACATGGCTTGGTGCATTTTCTGGGTTGGATCAAATCTATACGTCCATCCTGGATTGCAACTCTCAGCAAATCCATTCAGCCGGAAATGGGAATAGGGTGGTTGATCACGGGTATCGTATTCCTGATTTCAGCTTATTGGCTTTGGCAGAACAATGAAAATTGGTGGATGGTGGTATTGCCTGCCATTCTATTTTCAACTCTCCTCACCTACACTTATGGACCGGAAGCTAAAGCAGGTTCAATCGTCAACCTATTGCTCTTATTAGCTTTGTTTGCCGGCATTGGACACTGGCAGTATAAACAACACTACAAAAAGGACGTCAATAGCCAATTAACTCAATTATCGCTATCTTCAAAAGTAAAAGATACAAAGGTATTGCCCCAACCCTTGTTGCGATATCTGGATTTTTGTGGCTTGGCAAACATGCCAGTTCCCCGGTATATAAAACTCGAGTTTTTCGGAAAGATGGCTGATGGCAAGGGAGGGTGGTTCCCTTTTACTTCGCAGCAATATGATTTTTTTGAACCTTACCGTCGTTTGTTTTGGATGGAAGGGAAAATGAAAGGTTTGACGATTCCCGGCTACCACAAGTGGGAAGAGGGCAGGGGAAGCATGGACGTAAGGTTGTTTGGCTGGTTTCCTGTTGTTCATCACGAAGGAAAAATGATGGATGAGTCTGATGCTGTAACGCTCTTGAATGATATCTGCTTGTTTGCCCCTAATGTGCTTAAAAATGATGCATTTACTTTTGAAGAAATAGATGAGACACATACCCGTGTGGTATTCCACTATCCGGGAAGAAGCGTAAAAGCTACCCTTGAATTTGACAATACCGGAAAACTCATCAACTTTTTTTCGGATGACAGATACGATGTAAACAAGGGAAAGAAGTTTCTTTTTTCAACCCCCATATCTGAATACATCCAAGTGGATTCAATCCGTACGGTCAAAATTGGAAAAGCTGTATGGCATTATCCCGAAGGTGAATTTCCATATGGTGTTTTTCATCTAAAGAATATAGAAACAAAAGCTCATAAGTAATGTCTTACATTCTTTCGATCACCCCGGCTATTCCTTGTCCACCGCCAACACAGGCCGTTACAATGCCGTATTTTTGATTTCTTCTTTTGAGTTCATCCAGTATCTGGATCGTAAGTTTTGCTCCGGTACAGCCCAGCGGGTGTCCCAGCGCTATGGCTCCTCCATTGACATTGACAATGTCTGCATTCAATCCAGCTTCCTTTATTACAGCCAAACTCTGGGTAGCAAAAGCTTCATTCAATTCTACCAGATCAATATCTGATAAATTTAAACCGGCTTGCTTTAATGCCTTGGGAATGGCAACACACGGTCCAATTCCCATGTAGAGAGGATCTACTCCACCTACACTGCAAGACACGAGTCTGGCTATTGGTTGTAATTCATATCTTTTTACAATTTCTTCACTTACTACCAACACAAAGGCTGCTCCATCCGAAGTCTGAGAAGAATTACCGGCCGTAACAACACCCCCATTTTTAAAGACTGCCGGAAGTTTCGACAAGGCTTCTACGGAGGTATCCATTCTCACACCATCGTCAACGCTGACAGTAAATGTACTTTCTTTTCTTTTGTTGTTTTGCACGGTTACTTCTGTAACATCAACCGGGAGAATCGAGGTGGCGAATCTGCCTTCTTCAATGGCTTTCCCTGCCAATTGATGGGATCGGTATGCGAATTGATCCGCTTCTTCGCGACTCACTTCATATTTTGCAGCTACAGCCTCGGCGGTAGCTCCCATGCTTACATGGTAATTGACATTTTCCATCGCAGCCTGGTATGAAGGGGCCATTTTGTAGCCTGTCATAGGTATCAGACTCATACTTTCTGCTCCACCGGCAATATAGATATCACCCATACCCGCTCTGATTTTTGCAGTGGCAATGGATATGGTTTCAAGCCCCGAAGCGCAATATCGATTGATGGTCATACCCGCTACTTCTTTCCCCAATGCCCTGCTGGCAATGTTTCTCCCGATTTGTAAGCCTTGCTCTCCTTCCGGATTGGCGCAACCCACAATAACATCGTCTACCAATGCAGGATCGATCATAGGGTATTTCGCCATAAGTGCTTTTATGACCAATACTGCCAAATCATCCGATCTATAATTTCTAAATCCACCTCTTTTTGATTTTGTCACCGCGGATCTGAGTCCATCGATTATATATGCTTCCATTGTCTTTTATTTCAATTTTAAAAAAATCATAGTCCCTAATCCCTAGTTCCTAAGCGGTTTGTTATTAATAAGCATGTATTGTATCCTGTCCAGTGTTTTCTGGTTCCCCAACAAAGCCAGGAATGCTTCACGCTCTATATCCAGCAGGTATTGCTCACTTACTTTTTGTTGCCCGGTCAAATCACCACCGCACAGCACATAGGCAACCTTTCGGCTGATTTCTACGTCGTATTCCGACATGTATTTTCCCAAATAAAATTCATTGATAGCTGTGTATAGTGTTGCCAAACCTGTGCGTCCCAGGACCGTCACTTCTTTGGGTACTGGTGGGGTGTAGTGGTCAGACAAGGCGATTACTTTTGCCCTGGCTTCGTATAATACTTTTTCAGTACTCAGGCATACTTCGTCTCTGGTTTTCAGCAAATATCCATGGTTGTATCCTTCATAGGCCGATGTGGCCACCGCAGCAGTGGCAATCGTCCTCAATTTTTCAATAAGTGTGGGTATTTGTGTGTCACCTTCAAAGAAAGAATCAGAAGCCCTGAGTGCAAACTCCTTGGTACCGCCACCACCCGGAATAAGGCCAACGCCTACTTCCACCAGGCCCATGTAGGTCTCAGCCGCACAAACAGCCGCATCTGCGTGAACCAACATTTCAACCCCTCCGCCAAAACAATAACCCTGGGTAGCAACTACAACAGGCACCTTGCTGTATCGCATGGCCATATTGATTTGTTGGAAGCCATCTACCATGGTCTCCAGCTTGTCGAAGTTTTTTTGCATAGCTTCCATACCCACGGCCATCAGATTGGCACCTACTGTAAAATTTTTGGCGTTGTTGCCAATGACCAAACCCCGCCAGTTACCGTTTTCAGCTAATTGAAGGGCCTCCATTACACCTTGTCCAATGCCTTCTCCGATGGCATTGGCTTTGCTGGTAAATTCCAAACACATTACACCTTCGCCGATGTCGTGCAATACGCATTCCGAGTTTTTATACACCGCACTCTTGCTCCTTAGGTTATCCAGGTGGATGGTCTTTCCTGCATTTGGCATAGACTTGTAGGAAAGCGACGAAATGTCAAAATACTTCTTAATACCGTCCTCGACAACATAAAATTGATCGAAACCTTTGGTTTGCATATCCTGAATCCATGCCGGCATGGGATTTCCAAATTTGGCGGCCATTGCAGCACCTTTTTGTAAACCAAACATGTTCCAATATTCAAAGGGACCATAACTCCATGCATAACCCGATTTCATGGCGTCGTCAAGGCTGTAAATGTTATCTGATATTTCAGGAATCCTGCAGGCTGCATAGGAAAACAAACCCGCGAAATATTCTTCTAAAAACTTGCCCCCTGCATCGTCGAAATGTATCATTTCTTTGATGCGTTTATCAATCATTTCAATTTTTTTGGCAATGCCCAAAGAGGGTAGGGTTGGCTTCTGAGTGGGTATATATTCCAGGGATTTAAGATCAAGTTCCAGCACAATGGTGCGGCCATTCTCATCCTTCTCCTTCGTTTTTTTATAATAGCCTTGTCCTGATTTGTTGCCCAAGAAGTTGTTGTCAAGCAAAAACCGGGTATGTTGCGGCATTTCAAGAGCGGCCAGATGCTGGACATACTCATCGTTAGGGCAACTTGCGATCACGCCTTCGGTTACTTTGACCGAAGTATCCAAGCCCACCAAATCCAGCAATCGGTAACTTCCAGTAGACGGCCAGCCAATAGGGTCGGAGGTTAATTTGTCTACTTCTGAAACTTTCAATTCGTATTTGGAAGTAAGTTCATTTAACTTATTGCCTGAAAAAAACCCGATGCGATTGGCGATGAAGGCGGGTGTATCTTTACATAGTACGGTCTTTTTCCCCAGCCATTGCTCGCCGTAATGCATGAAAAAATCAACTACAGCACGATCGGTTTCTGTGTGGGGAATGATTTCCAGTAGGCCCATGTACCTTACCGGATTAAAAAAGTGGGTGCCGCAGAAGTGTTTTTTAAAGTCCTCTGATCGGTCTGTAGCCAATACACCGATAGGAATGCCGGAGGTGTTGGATGTTATGAGTGTACCTGGCTTTCGGTGCAATTCCACTTTTTCATAAAGAGATTTTTTAATGTCGGCTCTTTCTACCACCACTTCTATTATCCAGTCTGCCTCACTCACTTTTGAAAGGTCATCTTCAAAGTTGCCCACAGAAATACGGGATGCGAATTTTTTGTCGTAAAGCAGTGCCGGGCTCGATTTGATGGCTTTAGCCAGGGCTTCGGCAGCAGGAGCATTTTTGTTGCTGCCCTCTTTTGCAGGCAAAT
>CALJKQ010000236.1 GCA_937973565.1 uncultured Saprospiraceae bacterium
GTACTTCTGAGGGCAATGAAGCAGTGATGACCAATGGTATTAAATTGCCGATTAGTCGGCGCAGATTGGAGGATTTTATGAATGCAATCCACGCTGTATCCCGAAAAATATGAGATGGGTGTGTCTTTTATGCCTGTTTTCTGCATGGGCTAATGGCCAATCCTATCCCATCAGGCATTATGCAACCAACGATGGCTTGATCAGCAACATTGTATATGATGCCATTCAGGACAAAGAAGGTTACATGTGGTTTGCAACCAATACAGGTATTTCCAAATTCGATGGTCGTGTATGGAAAAATTATACCGTGGATGATGGTTTGGCTGACAATGAAATATTAAAAATACGGAAGGATTTCAAAAACAGAATATGGCTGTTTTGTTTCAATGGTTCACTCAATGTGATGGAGGGCAAAAAAATCCATTCTCCTAAAAACCATAAACTCCTTAGAGAACTGGGGTATGGACAGTTCTTCAGAAGTTTTTATGCCAACACCAATGATTCGATTTGGGTCTACAACAATACCAACAATCCCTCTGTCATAAAATGGCCCGAATCTATTTCTCAGCTTAAAGACAATCAGCAAATTATTGTTTACCAGCATAACAAGGGCAAGGTTATATTATCAAGGGAACATATATATCCAATGCCTGCTGCTGCCGCTACTCAACTCCGTCTGGCCAGCTTTGTCTTTAAGTCATGGACCATTACCGAAGCAGGGGATTTGATGGCATTCAACCAGGATAAAATTCTAAAGATAGATAAGGCAGGCAACCACAACGTGTTTGAAATGGAGAGTGCCCCTGCTAAGCCCGTAATAGATTTTTACTGTAAAGATGATTCATCGTTGTGGATTGCTGCAGATAAACAAGGCGTCTTTCATTATCTCAGAGAAGGCAATCAATACATCCTGAAAGAAACCCTCCTCACGGATAATTACATTACCTCTACTACCATCGACAAGGAGGGCAATCATTGGTTCACCTCGTATGGTAGCGGTATTTACATGCTTCCCCACAACTACAATACTACGTTGCACTACTCAGAAAAAAACGGTTTGTTTGAAAGCAATACATTTGCCGTAAGTGTGGACCCACAACAACAAATTTGGGCAGGACACAAATTTGAGTACCTCGACATTATTGGAAAAAAACATACACAACATTTTCAACTTACCCAAGACAACATAACACTGGGGAGAATAGGTAAAATAAGAAACCACCCATCCGGATACATGCTCATTTCAACCGATGAAGGCTTTTTGGTTTATGACCCCAAAAGGCCCGGGAAAATGAAAAAGGTTTTTTTAGAAATGGAAAATAAACCTGCTTTGAGCGAACAACCCATAAAAGATTTTGCGGTTGATTCCAGGGGAAATATCTACATCGCTTCACAGGTGTACATCCATATCTTACAATCAGATCAATTGAAAGATGTCACTTTAATTGCCAAAAATCTCAACCTTCCTCCCAAACGGTTTTTTTCTGTAGCAGTAGATGAAAAGGATCAACTGTGGATAGGTGCCATCGATGGACTTTTCATATATGGTCACCAAAAAATTACACATCTGCCATCTATAAATGCATCATTGTCGAATCGCATCGAACAAATGGCTTTTGTCGAGGAGGATTTGCTGCTGTCGGTAATGGGCTTTGGTATTTTAGTCATCCACGATCAAAAAGTGGCTGATCACATCACCACAGAAGATGGTTTGTTGAGCAACCACTGTACCAAA
>CALJKQ010000237.1 GCA_937973565.1 uncultured Saprospiraceae bacterium
AGGCGAAGACACTCTTTCCCTACACGACGCTCTTCCGATCTCCAAAACAACCGCCTGTCCAGGTTTCTGCCAAATCGTTGTAGAACCGCCTCGACACGCAGGAATAATCGCCCCATCTTTCGTTGTTGGTATCCAATGCATTGACAAAAGAATCACCATCGCGAATAACGGTTGGGTCAGTAAACAGGAACTCATCATTCTCTCCCTCTACCACCATAGCAACCTGCTCGGGAAACAAGTCTTCACTGCTTCTGAGGTATTGAACGAGCATTCTGCTGTCATCCGGGGTATTGCCCATTGGAGCCAAGGATGGATAACTTACGTGTACATTGGCTTCGGCATACACCTGCGTATACAGTTTTTTTTGTACAATGTCGTATCGGCCAAGGTACAATCCTGCCTTGTTATTTACTTTAGCCTTCAGCACAAAATGGATTATGCCGTTTAATTCTACAGCGTACTGAATGCGGCAATCTCCCGTTTGCAGCACATTGGTTGTTCCTTTTTGGGCTGCTGTTGGAGAAACGTCGTAATTGTCTCCTGTTTTAACATCCAAAACTTCGAATTCCGGATTTTCTGTCAGAGTTCCGGTGGTTTGGCATAAAACAGTAATATTGGTGCCCCCTCTCGGATCATTGGTCAAAAACCGAATGCCACCGCTTTTGTTTTGCGTCCATCCACTGGAAACAGGCGTTACATTAAAGAATGTTTGATTGGTGGTGGGCTCTTTCATCTTAGCGTAAAACTTATAGGAAAGCGCTTCGCCCCGATAACCGTTTTCTTTGCTTATTTGATAAATGGTAGAATAGCGAAACTGGTTGGTGTCGGTAAACATATTACCGGTAACATAAAGTTCTTTTTCGGTTACGGCTATGTTGGGGTAGTCAAACCAAAGACTTTCATCCAGTACATCGCCTTTGAGTTTATAGAAATTCCAACCCAGTGAGGGATCTTCGTTTTGAGAGAAGGCAATGCACACATTGGAAATATCAGATTGCGAGCCACTTAAGGCCACTACAATAAACCTTTTACTGGGTATATCAAAAAACACCCTTGGATCGAAATATCCACCTCCGAGACTCAGGTCTGTAAAAAAGTCTGATAATGCCTGGGTGTAAATAACGGTGCCGTCGGTTCGGGAAAAAAACAAATTGGAGTTAATTCCGGAGATCACAAAACCATTGGTTGACACGGCAATGGTATTGTCCGGGGGTACAGAACCGGTACCTCTGTTGCCCTCATAATTGACATTCATTTTTACCGGATTAGACCTCAGTCTGGTCAGTTGCGGGAAGGCATGGTGATCGGGAATTTGTCTGAGTTTCTCCAGTTCTTCTTCAGAAACACTGCTCTTGTTTACGGAAGCTGCAAAAGATTTGAGTTGCACATCCCATTGTCTCTGAGAATTTTGGAGTCCATTTTGAAAGGCTACCCTGGGAGCCTGTCTGACTTCTGAATGATAATAATCGGTTTTTTGCTGGGCACTTACCGTAAAGCCGGTGAGAAAAAAGAGCGTCAGGTATCCCAAAAATAAAAATCTCATGTATGCGACTAATTTGCTCCAAATATAAAGATAAAGGTGCAGCATCACCTGATAAACAGGTGGATTTGTCACAATTTAACGAAAGGTAAGATCGTTTTTTTTATTTTTGTTTAAAATAGTGCCTGCGATTTGAGAGAACAGCAATTTATCTATGAAAATGAAAGCCGCTGGAAAAAGGTTGAAAGCCATCTGGCAGGACACAATAAATTGGATGCAGACGAACTGGCCAATGCCTATATAAGTCTGACAGATGATTTGGCCTTTGCCCGATCTTCTTATCCGCAGAGTAGTCTGGTGTCCTATCTCAATAATTTGGCAGCGTCATTTCACAATGCTATTTATCGTCACCAGGTAAAAGAACAGCGCTTTTCCAAATTCTGGACTACTGATTTGCCTTTGGTGATGTATGAGGCATTTCCGGCAATGAAGCTAAGTTTATTGATATTTGTGATTAGTATTTTAATTGGCGGTTTCAGTTCATGGCAAAACCCCGGTTTTCCCAGGCAGGTATTAGGTGATGAATATGTAGATATGACAGAGCAGAATATCGCAAAAGGAGATCCATTGGCAGTATATAAATCGGAGTCGCAGACAGGTATGTTTTTGGGTATTGGCATCAATAATGTAAAAGTCGCCTTGCTGGCATTTGCTGTAGGCTTACTTTCCTCTTTTTTTACAGGCTTTATTTTGTTGTCCAACGGCATCATGGTAGGCTGCTTTTTGTATTATTTTATTGCGAAAGGCTTGGGATGGATTGCCATTTCTACCATTTTTTTGCACGGTGCACTGGAGTTGTCATGTATTGTGCTCGCCGGGGGAGCTGGCATTGTTCTGGGCAACTCCTGGCTATTTCCCGGCACATATCCCAGGCTAACAGCCCTGGTAATCCAGGCCAGGAAAGGCTTAAGTATTATGTTGGGCATTACCCCCGTTATTATCTTAGCAGCCCTTTTGGAAAGTTTTTTAACCAGACATTATCAATCTCTGTTGGATGTTAGCAGGATGGGTGTCATTGTAATATCTTTTGCATTTATTATAGGATATTACGTGGTTTATCCCATGCTATTAACCAACAGTTTAAAATCGATAGAGAACAAATGGAAATGAACAATATAACCATTGAAAAACCACGTGATTTTGGAGAAATCTTAACGGACGCAGCCGTCCTCTTTTTCAAAAACTGGAAGCCATTTTTATGGAGTATGGCTTATTTGACAGTACCATTTTTTATCCTTGCATTTATCCTTTATTTTGCAACACTTAAAGATTTTAGTCAAATAGCCATAGAAGATGCTATCCAGATGGCTGTTCTGCAGTTTTTACTGGTCTTTGTTTTGTTTATGGCGGCCAGTGTTGCCACCCAATTGATTGTAGTAGGTCTTGTGGAACTTTATAGAACTACAGGAAATTTTGCGCAGGATTTCAGGGAGGTGTGGTCTGTTTTAAAACCGGTATTGGGTAAAGTGCTTTTAATTACCGTTATCATGTGGCTGCTTCCTGCTATTTTGGCGGCAGCAGGATTTTTATTGTTCACGGCAAGCCCTGTATTGGGGGGCATTGTCATTTTTCTTTTGGCCATCATCACGATATGGTACATCAATAGCATCATGTATGCAACCTATATTGGTATAAGATACCCGTATAATGCTCTGGAATCGATTAAAAAATCATTTGAACTGGTTCAAAATCAATGGTGGGCGGCTTTTGGTTTTATGTTTTTGGTAGGCATCATTATCAATGCTGTTCACAGTCTTTTGTTTTTGCCCTTCACGTTGGCTGAAGTCATTAAAAATTTTTCTGCCATTGCAGAAGGTACTACAGCTGAACCTCCTAAAACTGTTTTTACCTTGTTGATGATGTTCCAGATGATGGTGTACGTTGTTTTTAATGGCTATTCCACCATTTGTTTCAACCTCAAATATTATCAATTGATAGACAACAAGTATGGCGCTGAACTGGAAAACAGAATCAACGACATTGGCAAAACACTGATGGATGAATCGGAATAACATTTTGACGTTTGTCATTTTATTTATTTTATCTCCGTTTGCTTTTGCGCAAACACACAGTATTGACTATTTAGAGAGCAACTTCGAAATAAGTGATTCCATTATTCGAGACATGAAAAGGGATAAGGAGTTTGCCTATGTTCTGCCTCAATCTATTTCTGCCCCGGCCTCATGGAGTCAAAAATGGAATGCATTCAAACAATCATTGCGAAAGAAGTTGATGTCACTTCGTAAAAGTGAAAATTTCAACATCATCCTCATTGGTATTACTTTTGTTTTCCTGGTCTATTTTTTTACCAATTTGGGTATAGTAAGAAAGAATTCAAAGCAAAATCAAACAGGCGATTCAGAGTGGGATCAATTGTATAATAAGGCAAAAACAGACGATGCATTCTTGGAAACGCTGGTAGCTTTTGAAGAGAAAAAATCGTGGGAAGAGGCTGTCAGGTGGATGTTCATAAAGTATTTGACCCAGCTTGAAAAGAAAGGACATATCGTCTGGCAATCCGGAAAAACCAATAAAGATTATAGTACGGAGCTGAATGATATGGAAATCAGATCGACCTTCAATGCATTGATGGATGGATACAACGATGCCTGGTTTGGACATCATTTGGTGGATGAAACAACTTATCGCGAGTATCGGCTTAAAGCCATGAACGCCATTGAACTGCAAAATATCGCAATATGAGGATAAGTAAGCCAATACTGATTCTTATTTACGCCGTTTTGTTGACCCTGTTTTGGGTTATGATACCTCATAAGGAGAACTGGACACCCACTTATCATCCAAAGGATAAATTGCCTTATGGATGTTATATCCTGCATCATGCTTTGCAACCCAATAAAATTCTATCTTTTCGGAATGAACTTCCCGACAGCTTGTTTCGATATGCCAAAAAAGAGAATGCTTCCATTGTTTACCTTACCGATTTCTTTTCTCCTTCTCCTTATGAGATGAGCAATCTTCTCAGTTTCATCGAAGAAGGTGGAAAGGTAATCATAGCTGCTTCTTCGGCTAATGAGATAGTGCATGATTCCTTGCATATCGTTTGGGATGTTGACGTTTCGTCGGTTGTAGATTCTGTTCACTTGCAATGGACCACAAACGAAGGAGATACTTTATTATGGCATGCTGCCGCACCCGAAATGCCCCGGTCTTACATTAGTTTCGCAGAATTAAATGACGAAGAAGATTCATTAGGTTACGAGCTCAACTTTGTTTACGATACCCTGGTGGTTAGCAGTAACAAAATCGATGTGATTGCCATGTCGGCTTCAATAGGGAAGGGCAGGTTGATTGTGCACTGCCAGCCCATCATCTTTACCAACATGGGTTTGATCAACGACAGTAAACCACAGGTAGAAATGTTGATGAACATATTGGGTGGTCATTCTTTTGTACAGGACTTATTTTTTTCTGAAAGAGCCTTAAGAGAGAGGGGAGCCTTTGATCTGAAGGGTTCTCACTTTGAGTCTGTAAACAAGAGTCCTATATATGAGATACTCAGACATGATTATTTGCGATGGGCTTATTATAGTTTATTGGTGGGCATATTGCTGTATTTTCTATTGTCCATCAAAAGGAGGCAGCGCGCCATTCCGGTCTGGCAGCCACCTGCCAATGAATCTGTGGGTTTTATAAAATTGATGGCTTCACTTTACCTTTATTCCCAGGACAACAAGAAATTGTTGGAGAAAAAAATCAAATGGCTCAATACTTTTATTGTATATAGGTATGGTATCAGGGATTTTGACTGGAGCCACAAATCTACAGCCATGCTTTCCCAGATGTCGGGATTTAATCCGGAAAAATTGGACAGAATAGCCAATATTGCAGCCAAATATCAGGAGCAAAAAACCATTTCTGATGGCTACCTCAAAGCCGCGAACCAGATGATCAATGAGTTTGTTTATCATTATATCAAAGTAGAATGAAATTAACCATCGGCATTTCACCTTGTCCCAATGACACCTTCATTTTTGACGCCATTTACAATGAGCGCATTGATCTTGAGGGCATGCACTTTGAATTTGAACTGATGGATGTGGAAGAGCTCAACAGAGCTGCTGCAGAAGGTTTTTTTGATGTTACCAAGTTGAGTTATTTTGCTTACACCGGACTTACATCGTACTATCAAATGCTCAGAAGTGGAGGTGCACTGGGTCATAATTGCGGCCCGTTGCTCGTAGCCAAAGATCCGGGTTTTGTACCTTCAGAAAATAGCAGGATTGCAATACCCGGAATAAATACCACTGCCAATTTTCTATTATCAAAGGCTTTTCCTTCCATCATTCAAAAAGAAGAAGTTCTCTTCTCAGAGATTGAAGATGGAGTAGTGTCCGGTAAATACGATGCAGGTCTTATCATCCATGAAAGTCGATTTACCTACAAGGATAAGGGCTTGCATTGCATTCGTGATTTGGGTCAATTTTGGGAAGAGGTAACCCATACACCTATACCTTTGGGAGGCATTGTTGTTAAGAGATCCTTTTCCGAGGCTATTAAAACTACTGTCAATAATATCATAGCCAGGAGTGTGCAATTCGCTTTTGACAACCCTTCTTTGAGTTTACCTTTTATCATGAACCATGCTCAGGAAATGAAAAAGGAGGTGGTTGACGCCCACATTGCGTTGTATGTCAATCAACTTTCTATAGATTTGGGCGACAGTGGCATGAAAGGAGTAAACATGCTTTTCAGTCAATTGCCGCAATCAAAACTTGGGAGTGACTTTACCTATCCATTGTTTGTTGATGCCTAAAGTGGGTGTATAGATCGTATTTTTACGGGCAATGATCGAAATAGACTGTTTGTAGCCACAAACTTTCGTTATTTTTATGATATAATCAAAATCTATTGATCATCAAGACCTTTTTAATCATTCTGCAATCCTGTCTTCATGGAAGTACTTCAAATAAATAATTTGCACAAGTCTTACGGCAAAATAAAAGCCGTCAACGATTTGAACCTTTCTATATCTAAGGGCATGGTTTTCGGTTTATTGGGACCTAATGGCAGCGGTAAGACGACTACACTGGGGATAATTCTCGGTATTTTAAAATACGATTCAGGCTCGTTTACCTGGTTTGAAAATGCCTATGGCGAAAAACACAGAATCAAGATTGGAGCCATTTTGGAAACGCCCAATTTTTATCCTTACCTCAACGCTATTGATAACCTGGAAATCGTAGCTCTGATCAAAGGGGAAAAACAACCGGACTATGAATCCCTGCTAAAAACAGTGGATCTGTGGCATCGAAAAGACAGTAAGTTTTCTTCCTATTCATTGGGTATGAAACAACGATTGGCCATTGCAGCAACCTTGATTGGCGATCCGGAAGTATTGATTTTTGATGAACCCACCAATGGACTGGACCCTCAGGGTATCGCGGAAGTCCGACAGATCCTGCGTCGTATTGCAGACTCAGGCAAGACGGTGATTATGGCCAGTCATATCCTGGATGAAGTAGAGAAAATTTGTTCGCATGTGGGCATTATGAAAAATGGTGTATTGCTCGCTTCCGGGCCGGTAGGTGCTATGCTCAATGACAATTTGTTGGGCGAAATAGGTAGTGATGATATGGTGGCTCTTTTGGCCGCGTTGGATGAAATAGAAGGCATTGAGGTAGGTGCAACGAGAAAATCATACATCGAATGCACGGTTGATCAGCAGATGTCGGCTTCAAAGATAAACCGCTTATTGGTGGAAAGAGGTATATATGTTAACCACCTTGTACTTAGAAAGCAAAGACTCGAGGAAGAGTTTCTTGAAATTACCCGAAATCAAAATAAGACAAAATGATGAAGACCTTGATTAAACTGGAGTGGCTTAAATTCAGAAAAAACAGTGTAGTAATTGCGTTGGCTGCCATTTTTGTGTTGCTATTCCCATTTATTATTCTCACTGGCAAGAAGGTTTTTAGCAATGTGCCCCCACCCATGCCGGGAAGCATCACATTTTATGAATTTCCCACTGTATGGGATTATCAGGGCTATGTAGGAAACTGGTTTGTTTCTTTTTGTCTGGGATTTATGATGGTTTACATGGTAACCTCTGAAGTATCCAACAGAACCCAAAGGCAGTCAATTATCAATGGACTTACCCGAAAAGAGTATTGGTTTTCCAAAATAACCATCCTTATTTCTCTTTCTGCGGTTGCAACATTGATGTACATACTGTCCTCACTGATCTTAGGTGTGATACATACCGATGGCTATGATTTTGAAATTA
Source organism: uncultured Saprospiraceae bacterium (assembly GCA_937973565.1). Lineage (GTDB taxonomy): Bacteria > Bacteroidota > Bacteroidia > Chitinophagales > Saprospiraceae > JADKBO01. The sequence continues at coordinate 7,788 of CALJKQ010000237.1, forward strand.
TTTGGGACAATAATATGGCCATACCCAGATTTTTTATGATGTGTCTGGGCTATTTGACCTTTGCTTTTTTTATTGCAGTATGGATTCGTAAAGGCACATTGGCAATTTTGAGTTATTTTTCTTACATCATGTTTGTAGAGCCAGTGATCAGAGCAATACATCTCAACTATTTCAGAGATCGTTCTACCTTGTTTTACCCCATGAATGTCATAGAAGATTTGATGCCCAATCCCTTTTTTAAATTGCCCGATGTGTGGATTGAAAAAGAATGGGGTTTCAAAATTTTATTGTCCAATTATGAAGCAATGGGTATATCAGCCTTATACATAGCGGTCTTTGTAGCTCTATCATGGTGGCTGTTCATGAAAAAGGATATATAAAAGCCCAACTTTGAAAGAGATATTTTATGTCCACACTTTCTTACTTTTAAGTCAAAAATGAAAAGCTGCAGGATCATATACCTTTTTGTACTACTCATTTTTGGGTGTAAAAAAAGTCCATCTCCATTTGTTCCGGAAACACCTGTAAAATCTTCCATTGCAACCAATGGCATGGTTGTTTCAGCACATCCATTAGCAACAGCAGTGGGTGTTTCGATTCTTAAGCAGGGAGGAAATGCCGTTGATGCTGCCATCGCCGTACAATTTGCGTTGGCCGTTTGTTATCCTGTTGCCGGGAACCTGGGTGGGGGTGGATTTATGGTGGTGAGAACCTCCGATGGAAAAGTGGATGCTTTGGATTATAGAGAAGTAGCTCCTGCATCATCCCATAGAGACATGTACCTGGATTCATTGGGAAATGCATTGACCGATCTGAGCCAAAACGGACATTTGGCAGCCGGAGTTCCCGGTACCGTTGCCGGCCTCGCAGCGTCTTTTAAAAAATACAGCCAATTGAAAAACTGGCAGCTTCTGGTTCAGCCCGCAATTGATATGGCGTGGTATGGTATCGCTTTGACGGAAAGGGAAGCCAAGAACCTGAATGAGCAACGAGCATTATTCGATAAGGTAAATACACAGCCCTCTGCCTTTGTTTCCCGCAATTGGAAAGAAGGAGATATTCTGATTCAATCGGATTTGGCTGAAACCCTGGAAAGAATCAAAGGTCAGGGCCGCGATGGTTTTTATAAAGGCATTACAGCCCAAAAAATGGTTGAGGAAATGGAAAGAGGCAAGGGTATTATCACACTATCTGATCTTTCCAGGTATGAAGCTAAATGGAGAATACCTCTATCCACGACATACAGAGGATATAAGATTCATTCAATGCCGCCTCCTTCCAGTGGAGGTGTTGCCCTCATTCAGTTGCTAAAATCTGTTGAGCCATTTTCATTGTCTGAAATGCCGTACCATGGTGATGAAATGGTGCATCTGATGGCAGAATCTGAGAGAAGAGTATATGCTGACAGGGCTTCTTATTTGGGAGATGCTGACTTTTTTCCGGTGCCTGTTCGCGAATTGACAGATTCACAATATATAGCCTCAAGAATGAAGGATTTTGATACTCTGATGGCCACTCCATCTTCTGCAGTAAAGGCAGGAGATATAGTCAATGAACACGAGCAGACCACCCACATCAGCATTGTGGACAAGGATGGAAATGCGGTGGCAGTAACGACTACACTCAATGGAGCCTATGGATCTTCCGTAGTGGTGGGTGGAGCAGGTTTTTTACTCAATAATGAAATGGATGATTTTTCGATAAAGCCCGGTGTTGCCAATTTATATGGACTAATTGGTGCCGAAGCCAATAAGATTGAACCAGGGAAACGCATGTTGTCGTCTATGACTCCAACCATTGTGGAAAAAAACAAAAGCCTCTTTATGGTAGTGGGCACCCCCGGAGGATCCACGATCATCACCAGCGTTTTTCAGGCATTGGTCAATGTGATAGACTATGGCATGGATGCAGCCACTGCCGTTGCCAAGCCCAGGTTTCATCACCAATGGAAACCCGATAGCATTATGGTTGAAAGGGGAGGGTTGGATTCAACGGTAATGATAAACCTTAAACAAAAAGGCCATAAATTCAAAGAACGAAAGCCTTTTGGCAGGGTAGAAGCTATCATCGTGCTTCCAAATGGTCAGCTGCAAGGAGGAGCTGACCCCAGAGGTGATGACCATGCCATGGGTTATTAATATTTCAATTCATAAACCTGGCGAGTACTGTCCTTTTTTTGTACCACGATGTAGAAATTTTCATAATCGTTGTCATCGATGGTTTTATTGAAATGCGTTTTTCCCAGCAAAAAATTGGCTAAAGGAGGGATGGTGTTGGAATGCCCGACTATAAGTACTCTCGAGATTGCCGGTGAGTTTTGAACCTCCGTAAAAGTTTCCTTCATATTGGAAGTGGTATAAATATTGTTGACAAGACCTTTGTATTGCGTAATGCTGTCTACAGTCATCATGGTGCGGGAAGTCAGGGTTGTGTAAACCGCGTCCAGCCAGGATTGGCGCATGAGTTTGGTAAGTTTAGCAGCTCTTTCAATGCCTTTTTGATTCAGAGGTGGATCTGTTTTTTGGGTATCCTTTTCGGCATGTCTGATTAGAAAATAAACCTTTAACAGACTGTCACCCAAGGATATTTTACTTCCATCTTCAAAATGAACTTCATTTTTTTTGATAAATGCGATTTTCTGAGATTTTGTTGTTTCCTGCTGACAGGAAATAATGATGACACAAAAAAGTACAAAAAAAAGCTTTGAAAGGGTTCTCAGTAACATGGTTGCGAATTTATAGGTCTATTTCTATTTGATTGCGAAGCAAATCATCCATTGTTTCTCTTTTTCGGATGAGATAATCGACACCATCGAGGATAAAAACTTCTGCCGGTCTGAATCTCGAATTGTAGTTGGAAGCCATGGCATAACAATAGGCTCCTGCATTGTAAAAAGCCAGAATGTCCCCTTCGTTGACTTCGTGAAGGCGGCGTTCAGAACCAAAGGTATCTGTTTCACAAATATATCCCACAACAGTGTAAATTCTTTCCCTTCCGCTGGTCTTGGAAATATTGACAATCTTGTGGTAAGCATTATAAAACATGGGTCTTATCAGGTGGTTGAGGCCTGAATCTACCCCGGCAAATACTGTACTGGTGGTCTGTTTAACCACATTGACCTTCACCAGAAAAGTTCCCGCCTCACTTACCATGTATTTGCCGGGCTCAAACATCAACATGACGTCTTTGCCGTATTCTGCACAAAAAGCATTAAATCTTGCTGATATTTTCTCTCCCAGATCTTCTATGTCAGTCTGGATGCCATCATCTTTGTACGGCACTTTAAAGCCGGATCCAAAATCTATGTAATCGAGGTCTGGAAATGAAGCAGCTGCATTGAGAAGGATTTCAGCCCCCAACAAAAACACTTCTGCATCCAGGATGTCGCTGCCGGTGTGCATGTGCAGACCTTCAATTTTGAGCCCGGTTGCTTTTACAATTCTCAAAAGGTGAGGCAACTGGTGAATGGAAATTCCAAATTTTGAATCAATGTGACCAACCGATATTTTATCATTACCGCCTGCCAAAATATGGGGGTTGACTCTTATACAAACAGGATAGTTGCCATGGTATAAGGTGCCAAATTGTTCGAGGATCGAAAGATTGTCGATATTGATGCGAACACCCAAACTGACGGCATCATTTATTTCTTCTATGCCCACGCAATTGGGAGTGTAAATGATGTCCTGAGGTTCAAAACCTGCCACCAGTCCCAATCTTACTTCCTGTATAGATACCGTATCAAGTCCCGCACCCAACGATTTCATGTATTTTAATATAGAAATGTTGGTAAGCGCTTTACAAGCATAGTTAATTTTGAATCGAGGTACATTAAAGGCTTTAACCATCTTTTGGTACTTACCTTTAATTATATCTGCCTCATAGACATAAAGGGGCGCACCATATTTGGCAACAAGCTGTAGCGGATCAATGCCTCCTGACATTACATACCGATCCTGATCCAAAATCATATTTCTTTAATTTTATTTTGTAATGCTGCAAATATAGTGGCTATTGCCGAATATTTTATGGTTTTTTGTCAAATTACCTCCTTCTAATTTGTATGTTTTCAAAAGTAGGAGCTAATCTATTTGCTAAAATATAAGTATCTTTGTGAAAATTCCATTTTACCATGAAGGCAGCGTTGTGTTCAATTTTTTTGCTTGTTTCTATTGTTGGCTCCGGCCAGGATTTTCTTGATGGCAACTTCAATTTTTCATCCTCAAAAATCAGCTACCTGACCTTGACAAACGGCAGTGAGGTCAAGGGTTACATTGATGATATTGACAGAAAAAAAGGATTGATTGAAAAGATAGTAATCAAAGATTCTTTGGGAAAAAAAATGGAGTTTTTACCGCAAGATATCCACCATATGTACATTGCACCAAGCAAGTGGGATAAGTTTGCCAAAGGTGTTGACAAAATGAACGATTTCACACAGTGGGATAAAGACAATAAAGTCAATTTGGCACACATAAAAGAAGGGTATGCTTTGTTCGAATACTCAGAAGTAATGATTAAAAAGGAAAAAAAATCACTCTTACTTCAATTGATAAACCCGGGCTTTTCCAACAAGATTAAGGTGTTTTTTGACCCTCAAGCCAAAGAAAGTGCATCGGTGGGCATTGGTGGCTTCAATGTAGCCGGAGGACAAGCAAAATCATACTATGTAAAAGTGGGTGATGAGGTGGCCTACAAACTGGAGAAGAAGCATTATGAAGAAAAGTTTCCTTCTCTTTTCGGAGATTGCAAGGCCATCCATAAGGCTTTTCCGGAAGAAATAGATTGGGATGATTTTTCTAAGCATGTGTACATTCATGCTACAGAATGTGAATAATTATTCATTCATAAAATAATGGATTTAATATTGCAGGCAGACTATGTTCTGTTTCATTGGATCAATACTACACTTTCCAATCCTTTTTTTGATTTTTGGCTCACCTGGATGAGGAATGAGTGGATTTGGTTTCCCCTGTATATTTTCATCATCACCTTTTTCATATATAATTATGGAAAGAATGCCTATTGGCTGATTTTATTTTGTTTTTTAACAGTGGGTACATCAGATACTGTGAGCAGTCATCTGATAAAAAAGACGGTAAAAAGAGAAAGGCCATGCAGAAACGAGGCTGTGGTAAGCCCGATGGTGAGAATTCGTTGTGGAAGCGGATATAGCTTTACTTCTTCACATGCCACCAATCATTTTGCAGTGGCAATATTTTTGGTATTTACATTGGGTAGGGTTGTTAAAAAAATCAAATGGCCACTGATTGCCTGGGCAGCCATTATCGGATTTTCCCAAATTTATGTCGGCGTCCATTTTCCGATCGATGTTTTGGTTGGCTCTTGTTTGGGGGTTTTAATTGGCCTGTTTTGGTCTAAAATTTTTATGAAGTATTACGGTGAAAT
>CALJKQ010000238.1 GCA_937973565.1 uncultured Saprospiraceae bacterium
AAAAAACTTTGCAACGTCTCGAAGACATTGCAAAGCTTAATTCTGATGATAAAATCCATATCTTCTATGCTCTAGATAATCTGATCAAGGCAGCTAAGTTGAAAGCGATTTAATCAGAAAAGTTTTTGATTTGAAACAGATGCCATTTATCACTTCTTTTAGCAAATAAATGCTCAATGTGAACACCTGTATCTTTACCTTCAATTATTACATTCATTGTATCTTCTGATACCTTGACAATATTAAATTGAATTTTCACATCCCAGTCCTTTTGATTAAAGGAAACATACTTGATTTCTTGCTTTTCTTCTTCTTCTGTCTCTTCATCTGAAATGATAACACTAAGAGGTTTGTCTATTCTTTGGATTTGAAATTTAGTATCAGACTTAAATTTCTCAAAGAAATCATCAAAATTTTCTGGCAATACATCATTAATTAGTTTTAACCTTAATGTATCATCAGAAAGATCATTACTTATTTTTTTATCAACTTTAGGTTTGCACGATATAAAACCAAAAAATAACATTAAGATTACTACTCTCATGGATTTTCTTTCTTTACTTCTTCTTTTTTAATAATTGGTAATACAATATTTACTCTTGTATTGTCTTGTTGCATTGGAATTGGAGTATACATATCTGAAGACTGAGCAGGTTGTGTAATCCATGATTGTGGATCAACTACATTGTCCTTACTATTACCATTTCCTTCTGTCGGATTATGTGGATCCCATGCCTTTGTTTCAGCATTATATTTTTCAATTTGATAGTGCAAATGAACTTGTCCACCGAATTCTTTATTTTTTCTTGATCCGCCTATTTCACCAATTTGGGTTGCTTCAGTAATCTTATCTCCGTCTTTAACATTAATCTCCTTTAAGTGCATATATTTGGTACGGAAAGAACCGTCTGGAGAAGTTACAGTAACCATTCTTCCTGTATTACCTTTTATATCGTCTTTAATAGAAACTGTACCAGTGTGAGTAGTTAAAACTGGAGCTCCATAATCAAATCTTCCACCACCAAAGTTAAAATCTAATCCCTTATGGTTTTTACTTGCATAACTCAAACCTGTATTCCTAGGTCCAAACCAAGAGTCAATTCTAAAACTCTCTCCTTTATATTTTGCATTAACAGGGAAAGGAATTCTTCCGTCAGGATCAATCATAATGATAGGGTTATTCATGCCATAGCAATAAGGAGAATATCCTGGCATTTTCCCCGCTAACGGATCCACACTCAAAAACCTCCCCACCTCCGAATGGTAATTACGAGCGTTAAAATAATCATACCCACTCTCGGTATCCCGCTCTTTACCAGTGTACTGGTACTTCTCGGCCGTAGTGCCTGCATTTATATACTCTCGTACTATTTTACCAAATGAATAGTAATCGGCTAAATACTGAATCGTAGCATTCTGATAAACCCCTGCACAGGTAAAGTTGAGTTTATACATCATACGTGTTGAGCCCAGATGGTCGGTAAGATTGTATTCCATATCCGGATAAAGATATGAATTTGTTTGGGTTAATGCAATCGCGTAAGGGTCTGTTGTGTAACTCGTAGCTCCAGTGTTGCTGTTATTTGCAGAAAAATCGGGTGTGCTGTGATGGGGGAATTTTACCTCGCCTTGTACATACCACACCAGGCTGTTATTGGCAGAATTAAATACGGCTAAGTCTTCTCCTCCGCTGCTCTTGATGTAATACTCCACACCATTGGTAGAAGTATTGTGCTTAATAATCCGCTCATCTGATGCTGAATAGATGTAGTTAGTCGTGACCCCGCTTTTGGTGAAGTTGATGGGGAGGTTTGACCTTCCAAAACTGTAATTTGAGCTGACTCCGCTGAATGTCTCCTGAGTGGTATTGCCGGTCAGATCATAACCAAATGCCCTGCTGGTTACACCGCTTTGGGTGACTGTGTTGAGTTTGTTGGTTCCGCTTGTATAATTATACACAGACTGTAAATAAGAATAGCTGCTGCCATTGGTCAGGCCTCTGTACATAGAGCTTATATTGCCGATTTTATCATATACGGGGTCTTCATCACCGTATTTGTCTGAGTTGGTGCCTGTCGTCGGGGCCAGATCAGAATTGTCAGCTAATTCCAATCGATTGATGGCATCGTATGTATAACATTGTGTAAAACTCTTTGCAAAACCCGGTATGCTGCCATTGGTGGTATTGGTAAATGTACGGGTAAGCCTTGTGGCATTTATGTTGCCGTTGTAATTGGTTGATATCGCGGTACCACTTACTACCATTGGGTTGTTGTTGTTATAAAACAAAGACAAGTTGAATAATGATCTGGAATCATAAAGTCCTGTTTGTCTGTAACGTACATCATAGTTGTAATAGTATGTATTGGCCGGAATATTATTGTAACAAGGTTCAGGATTACTGATCTGCCCTTTGCTTTGGAAATAATTCTTCCTGCTTACTAAGTTGTTCGAATCATCATACACATAATTCAAAACTTTGTTTGCCAAAGCGGTATTTGTTTGGTTTTTAAAATTGGCAAATACATCAGTCAATCTTCCAAAATTATCATAATTATATGCAAATTGAAGGTCAAGGGTGTGGTTGCCATTCAGGTCGATGTTTTTAACCAGTACTTTGCCATCCAGGGTGTATTGGGTATAATCTATGCGTGTCAAAAGTCCTTTGGAAGTGTTTGTGATCTGGGATTCTTTCATTTGTTTCATCTCCCATTTTAAGAACCCATCTGCATTATAGCTATACCATGTAAATTCGGTTGGTTGTCCGCTGTTGTTATAACTAGTGGTTTGTGTCAGCCTGCCGGCGGTATATGACTTAGAATAGTTAAGATAGGGTAATGCATTGCCACAATACAGACTTGTTAAAGTCATATCGTAATCATTGTACCGCCACCTTTTTTCGGGAGTAGAGGATGAGATAATGCTGTTGTATGAGGTGTTCCATGATGTGTTATTGACCCAATCGAGGCCTTGATTGTTGAATAGCGACGATGAATTTGCGACACTTGTTCTACCTTGAAAAACCATTCTTCCGAGCTCATCATACTGATACACCCGTACCTCATCTTTGGCATTGCGAAATGCAACCATTCTGCCTGCTTTATCATAGGCGTAGAAGCCAGATCCTTCATCTACTGACGTTTTTGAGTATAGTTGATTCAAGTAGTTGTAAGTGTAAGTTGTGCTCTGATTCAGCGGGTTCGAAACCGTAGAAACATTGCCAAGCATATCATACATATATAAAGTTACTGCGTAATTATTTCCGGCAATATCAGCAATCTTTCGACCGAATGCATCTGACCATGCTTGTGATTTTTTATTATCTTCATCAGTAACCTGAGTCATTTCAAATATACTACCTGAAGGTGGCAATAACGATGTGCCGGATTGTCCAGCTGCTGAGGCTGCTGTCATGAGCTCTGCCAATGTCTTATTGCTATAAGAGTAATTACTAACATAAGAGCCTGATATTGATTCCCCAAATTTGGATGATTTTAAGACTCTGCCTCTTGGTGCAACCTCATAGGTAAATTCCTCTTTATCGTTTACGGTCAGTGTGTAAGTACCCAGAGGATATCCTGTAGCAGGCGGTATAAATGGTTTTACGGTCAGTATTGATCTATCATAAATATCATAGAATGTTCTGGCTTTGGCATAATTTGAATTTTCAAGGCTCAATATTTTTCTACCAAGCGGGTCAATGTAAGTCTTGACTGAATGGGTTAACCCTGAGGTTATTTTTGTATTTGTTTGAATAAAGTTTGATTTAGTTCTCTCGTAAAATGAATGCGTTGCATTTTGAATCCAGTTGTTGTATTGCATACTACCCAATTCAACGCCATTCCGGTATTTATTTACCAACCTGGCATAAGCATCGTAAGAGAAAGAGAAAGCGGTTCCGTTAGGATCAAGACCTGAAATTAATTGAATTTTTGTGTTGTAATCATATTGAGACACCAAAGGCATGGTCAAATCGTAACCAATACTATCCTTTGTTATCTCACCATGATAAAGGTATTTTTTGCCTGTTTTAATCCCAGCGATATCTTCAGTTCTGCATGGTTGTAAAAAGTCATTGTAAGATCTTGCAAAATACAAGGTTCTGATTTTACAGGGGAAAATAACACTTCCATTTGATGCATTAAAACTTGGTGCAACTTGGGGTTGTGATAGTGGTTCTGTCTGTTGCGATATATAATCAAGTACAATGTAATTTGATACTATATCACGACTTTCTCTATTGATGTCTGGATTTAGATTCTGTAAATTCTGGATTATTTTGTAAGTGTAATATTGGGAGTTCACATGCAAGCCACCTCCTGTGGGGTTATAGTTGGTTGTTCTGGTCTCCAACGGTAGATTTTTCATTTGAGACTCATAAACTCTTTTCAAAACAGGGATAGTTGTCTTAGGTCTGAAATTAGATTGTGTAATGTAGTTTAAGTTTTGTACTAAATCGTAAACATAGTAGTATTCTGTTTTGGTATAAACATTGGGTAATTGGGGGGAATATTTTTTAACTGAAGCTAATCCAAAGGAAGGCGCAAAACTTAACCTGGTACCAGCTGTGTAGGCAGATCCCAGCAGTGTAGTAAAAGCAGCACTTGAAGTAGGAAATCCTTTATGGTCAGCATCAAAATAGGTAAATGCAGTAATGCTGGAAATAGGGTTTCCGGCAGTCGGGTACTTAGTTTCAAAAATGGTATCAACGCATAAGAAAAAGGAGTTAAGATATTCACGTGAATTGCCGTTTAAAAGCCATCTGTAAGCATTATTTAAATATTTCACACCGCCAGCATAGGTTGGATAATGAGTAAACAGAGGTATGCTGTTAGCGTTTGGATCATTTGCCAGCCAGGTTTTTAATGAATTATAATAACTATCTAAATTACCATTCCAGTTACTTGCTCTTTGAGGTCTGGTAGGGTCACTGTATTCTGAATAATAAGGGAAACCCGGTATTGCATTTTGCGATCTGTAAGCGCCATTTTCAAATGCCAGTAAAGTTCTGTAAACTGTTTTAGTTTCAGACAATATTTGATTTTGATTTGTCTTGTGGGTTATATTAAATACTTTGCTCCATTTAAGCACATCCGTGTGGTTAGAGTAAATCAAGGTATCAAATGAATTCATGTTGATAACCTTTACAGTAGAATATCCAGTTGATAGTTTCAAATTAAGATCTTGAGCATAAGTTTGTGGCAAACTTGGGTAGTCATTTTTTGTTTGGAATCCAAAATATTTATAAGTGAAATGTTTGAAGGTAGGGTTTAAATCTAGAATTTTCTTGCTCTTAACTGTAAGATATAACTTTGAAGCAAGAGGATCCATCGATTTGATTCTCAGGGTATTACAATCTGAACAATTATTGGGTCCTATACTTTCATTATATTTTGCGATATAAAGATTGGTACTTACCAAATAACTTTCTGATTCAGGATTTACCGGCATTTGAAATGAAGCTAAATAATCTGAATTGTAAGTAAAGAGATTAGGATTCTGAATGGGGTTATACTCAAAAATTGTTGTTGCGCCTAAAGGGCTAACAATGCTATCAATAGCAAATACTGAAGAATTAGCTATATAACCTGGGTATGGTGCACCCGGAGAGTAATAGTTATTATTAAAACTATTGTTTTTTTGACTGTAAAAAAACCATGTCGTAGGCGAGGTAGGATGATTTATAAAACCAAAATTGGTAGTTACTGTATTTGGTACAATTCTTATAGCTTTAAGCAATACTACTGTACGATTACCATTTATATAACTTTTTAAATTTTGTGGAGCTTGAGGTGCAGAGTAATAATTTTGCGTAGTGGTAAAAAGATTTAATTGTTTGGCCTCATAGCTGAATTTAATGTGTGATACCAGTGTAAGCATTTGAGGGTTACTATAATCTTTTGATACAAATTTTTTAACATTCTCCAGCAAATAAAGATTTTTGGATATTCTTTTTAAAGCTACCTCATCAACCTTAATTGAATTATCAACTGCTATCGCCTTATTTTGATGAGTACCAAAATTCGTCTGCTTCCACCAAAATTTGGTGGTATTAACAAAGTCAAAATATTGATGCATCGTTGAATAGTAATTACTCATCATTCTCCAAGGCATCCCCAATCCAAAATTTCGGGGGATTTGGGCTCCGCTTTTTGAGAGTGGTGCAGACCCATATATTTGATCGTTCGTGCTACAGGGATTATTGTAAACAAAGCTATAATTTGACAATGAAGGTATTGGTAGATTGTTCACAAGCAAGCCAACAGGAGCATTAGTAGGTGCTTTTTTAAAATTGTGATCAGAATTTGCAGGACCAATTTGTATTGCAAAACCGCCATATTCATTGGGTTGATTTGGATAAGAAAATGTTGCGGTAATTTTTTTCTCATATCCATCATTAGGTGTAACCAAGCATTTTATTGCTTTATCAAAAGTTGTAAATAAACTTTCTCCATTAGCCCTGTTGTAGCAATTTTCATAAACCGGAGAATACGACCCTGATACATCCCCATGACCTGTTGCAATATTAATATCCAGTAATGCCAAAGAATTTTGACTATTCATTTTAAAATCAACCTGATACATGTCACCAGGCACCAGACCTGAACTTATTGGAATCCTTTTTGACTCCAAATAACCCGATTTGCCAATTTGAGGAGCAAAACTCATACCACCTCCATTCGTAGAAACCCATTCACGATTAAGCTGAAAGCAATTTGAAATATTACTGGATTCAACATAAGGGTTATTCTCCTTGAAGTTTAAAGTTGCATCTTCGCTAGCACTTCCAGCCTTATTTTTTGCATGTTTATAAAGATACCAACTACTATTAAAGGTCTCGCCTCCGGACCCTGTTCCATTCCACAGTTTAATTACCTTTTCATTGTACATTGAATCTCTCCTGGTAACACCAGGCTGGTTGGTTTCGAGTAGGTTATTGCCTTCCCCTATGTTATTATAAGTGGTATAGTTCAATTCAAGCTTTTCTGTCTCAGACTCCACAGATTTTAATAAAATTTCAGATGTGGGTTCTGTACCTGCATTAAATTTTCCTTTCAATAAATTTTGTGAGCTTAGTTCGTAAGCACCCGTAGTAGTGTAGTTATTGTTAATTGTAAAATTTCCGTAAGTGTTGTAATTGAATGTTATACTCCCTTTTTTATTAGCATTCGTGATTGTACTAACATACCAGGTATTTATTGATAATTTAGGTACGGCTTGTTTGTCTAATACATTAACATTAGGGTCTGAGCCATGTAATTCGGGTATATATCTTAGGTTTGAGGCATTAACAAAATGCTTCATTCCAATGCTGAACAAATATTGAGTTCCATCCGGCAAAACAACCGTCCATTCAGTGCCTGCCTGATCAAGATGTACTTCGATAAAATTTTCAAAAGTTTGCAAAACAAACACATAGGTAGGTACGTCCGCGTACCAATTTACACCTTTATAAATTAAGCGACCTGATGCTACTCCAGGTATGTTTAATTCTGGAGCAAACCAATAATAGGAACCTTCGGTGGCGAAATCAGTAATTTCGTATTTAGGAGTATAGTATATAGTTGAAGTACCATTACACGGCATGAACATTCCAGATCCGCTATTAAATGTCTCTATCTCTTTCGTAATGAATTTATTAAAATCCTCATTAGATACTGAAATTGTAGGGATACCCAGATGCCATCCATGTCCATAAGGCACACCATCTAAGACAGGCGCAGTAGTAGATATATTATAAATCGAATTATGTGATAATGATAAATCAAAATGTAAGCCGCCAGGTGTACTTACACTACCCAAAGAGTAACTTGTACTCAATGTACCATTAAATATATTTACATCGCCTGCCACGCCGCCGGTCAACAAATCACCTTCCTTTGCTGATGCCATAGGATCAGCACTTTTAGGCCCGGCTATATTTTGACAATATGTAGTTTTTGAAATGAAGATCAGAATGCTCCAAAAAATAATTCTTAACATGTTTTGCCTAATTTTATTTAATAAGTGTGATGTCCCCATTAATGGTTTCAATAGTAGATTGGTAATTGATTAAAATTTTATAAATATAAACATCGCTTTCGAGTGCTTTTCCGTTGAAGGTGCCGTTCCAATTATCCTCAAAACGATCAGATGTGAATACCACTTTATTGGTTTTATCAATTATAATCAATTTATAAGAAATAATATTTGGCAGGAATTCCAACAATTTGTTGCTAACAGGTACAAAAACATCATTTACGCCATCGCCATTGGGTGTAAAAACATTAGGCACATTTGCCTTACACAATTTAACATCAACACTAAGTTCAATTGAGGAAGCAAGATCAGTGCTACTGATTTGATAATTACCGGAAGTATTAATCACTAATTCATCATTTGGGTTAAAACCATAGTGATCAAATACATATACATCATCAATAACCAATGGGTGACCAGCGCAAATGGTTGTATCCAAATGAAATAATTTTTTATCATCAGGAATAAATAAACTCTGTGTTACTGAATCAAACTTATTATTATCCAACTTACCAATCAAACTGATTCTATTTTTACCAGGGTTCAACTTTACGATTGGGCTTAAATTGGAATGATTTTCAATTTTTCGATCATTGTCAATTATCCACTCAAAACTTTTGTAATTTGCAATAGCAGAGTTAGGTGCTAATTGGTATAAATCAGTTTCATTGTGAGTGATTGTAAATGCAAGTGGGTTACTCGCTCGAAAGATTGACTCTGGTAATGCCATGCTTTTTTTAAAATATACAGGCTTTTCTCTTAAATTATTAATACAATCAAGAGTTCTTTGTTCTGCAGATATGCCGATTTTGTACCAAGTAAAAAATTCATCTGAATAAATTACTAATTTCTCATCTAATATTGTCAAGTTGGTGGCACTTTCATAATAATTCAATTGTGGAGGCAATGAAAAAGAATCTATTAAATTAAAATTATTACTCATGTCAAAAATCATGATGACAACGCTGCTGTCATTCAAGCAGCCGATATAGGCCGTATCATTTTTGATGCATGCACCATAAGGATGCAATCTATTTTCTTCTAAATCAAGATGGCGTAAATTTGTTAGTTGTCCGGTGTTTAGATTTGAATTTGCAAAGAAAATATGACCACTGAAACAGGTCATTACCATTGCATCACCATTTTCAGTAAAGGCCGTTTTACCAATTCCATCACCCACTTTTTCGGTAAACAAATAATTAGTAGAGATGTAGTTGCGATACTCATTACTTGAAGTTCTTTTGTAAAACAAAATAGAATCAGAATAAATTTTAGGTGTAAAAAATGAAAAACCGTTTGAATTATCAGATTTGATAATTTTTATTTGTTCTCCGATTTTAAATTCAGAATTAATGGAATTGAAAATATTAGAACTTGTTCCATTGTTGTATTCGTACTTGAGACAACCTGTATTTCCAGCTTCTTGTCCTGTAGCATAAGTATTTAATACATCCTGAGATTGCCCCGTTTCCAAATAACAATTTGAAGAAAAGCTATTATACCTTACAGAATCAGAACCTACTATATTATGTAAGGAGTCATATAAATAAATTCCATTTGTATAATATTTTATCTTACCATTTGATGATAAATAGTTGAAGGACTCATTGATAAAAAAATTATGGTCGGCTGTATCGAGCTCAAATAAACTTTGGTTGTTTAGTTTAAAATAAACACTGTCAATATCTGACACCAAATCGTAACCATACCCTAAATAAATTTTAGATTCTGAAATGTTTTGACATTTTACTGATATTGTTAAATGCAAGCAATTAATTAAAATTAAGGCAATAGTACCAAACTTCCTAAACGCTAATAAATTGAATATAATAGTTTTACACATATAATTAAGATGATTAATTAAACAACTTGGGTTTGAAAGAGTCATATTAAATGAATTCCATGCTTCAAAAATAACAATATTTTTTATAGTAATGCTATTTTATCACAATTTGGTTTACTAAGATTATCCTTGAATAAAATATTTTTAGAATATTTTCCCAAATCTTTCGCCAATCCAATGTAAATCGCATTTACTAATGAGCTTATATAAATTAAATTTTGTTAATGGGCTCAGGTGTGTTTTAACAATTTATTTCATTTAAGTAAAATACCGACCCTCTACAACCTTACATATTAACCTATGTTTGTATTACTAATTAAATTAATATTGCTTTATTGAAGAGTTTTAAAATTTCTGTCTTTAAGTTTGAAGATATTTTTAAATAAATTATTTAAATACTTCTGTGAAGTACGCATTGTGCTTGATAATCCGCTCATCTGAAACAATCACATTATCATGTTAATCCGGTTATTTTTTTCGATTTATTTATAATTTCATAACTTGGTATCAAATTAACAAATCAGTCAACACAAAAAAGTCAAAATGATCATTTTCTAAAGAGGAACATTTTCTGTTACCTCTTGTTGAATCATGAGTTTAGACTGCGAATTTTAATTTAAAATACATAGTTCAACTTTAAGTTGTATAAAATGGTAACTGAGAATTTATTTCCTTTTAAAAAATGCTCAAAAAATCGTGTTATGAAACTACTTACGAAAGTATTATTTACCGGCCTTTTACTTTTTCATTGCTTGTTCAGTTTCAGCCAAACTTCTCTCAAACTGGTTGAATTTGCCACCGGTTATACTCGTCCTCTTGATATAAAACACGCGGGCGACAAACGACTTTTCATTGTGTCCCAGCCGGGTATTATTTATATCATTGATTCAGCCGGCACAAAAATTGCAACTCCGTTTCTGGACATCAATAACAAAGTGGTGGATTCCGGCAATGAAAGAGGTTTGCTGGGATTGGCATTCCACCCCAACTACAGATCGGAAGAGCACACGT
>CALJKQ010000239.1 GCA_937973565.1 uncultured Saprospiraceae bacterium
TGACTTGTTGATTTGTAAAAGATGAAGTACGTAGTACACTGGTCGATTCTCGATACACCCTCTTACCAGATTACGGCAAACTGGATATTTCTTATACTATTTATTGCGGGTGTATTTGTATGGTTTTATCCAAAATACATAAACAAAACTTCCACTATTGAAAATAAGGTAATCATGTTGTGGGGTGGAGGATTTTTTGCTGTTTTTGGTTTGCTTTTCTTTCTACTACTTACATTTATGTATCCTGATAATTCAAGGGCATTGATGGCTGCTCAAATGGCAACTGGTAAATTTCCCATGGTCGAAGGCACGATATCTAACTTTCATCGTACTTTCAGAAGTCACAAATTAGGTAAAGAGACCACTGAAATCTTTAGTGTAGACTCCATACACTTTTCCTACAGCGATGCACCTATAGGTAAATTTAATGCATTCACCGAGACATACAACTCTGTAATTTTTAATGGTCAAAATGTAAAAATTATTTATTTAGGTAATTCTGGTAATGGAGATACAACAGCAACTATTTTACAATTAGAAATAGGCTTTTGATATCATTGCCTATAATCACAGCCCTGAGATCATAAGGATGTAATTATAGATAATTTTGATGTAACGTCAGAAATAAAAATGAAGCTTTGTTTATTGAAACACAAAACAAAACTGCGTTTTATAGGTGCAGGCATGAAGGGAATTAAGGTAATTAAGTCTTGGGTTGCCTCAAAATTAATAGGCCCTTAATTCTCTTATTTCCCTTAATGTTAAAAGCAACGACTAATGTCAAGCAGTAAGTATATCATCTGTTTTCAGGCACACTGTAAGCTCAAAGAAGTGGCAATGGTTTAGACTGCTTCAGTGATGTCAATGGAGCAAATGAATAAAATTGATAATTACACTTAATCTATTGCCATGCGACTTAAAGATTTTCGTACCAACCAAATTTTTCATGGATGATTTTATCCCTTTTTTCTTTGATGAAATTCAAAAATGACATAACCACAGGCGCGTGCTTTTTTCCTTTCATCCAGACCAGACTCCACTGGGTAGTAATGGGCAGACCCTTTACCGGTATCGTCTGAATCTCTCCTCGCAACAATTCATTTCTCAGTCCAATCAGCGGCATAATGGAATAACCCAAACCGGCGAGAACAGCTTGCTTTACCGCTTCATTGGAGGTGAGTTCAATCTTTCGCTGCACTTTTATTTCATGTTTATCCAGGAATTTTTCCATTAATATCCGGGTGCCAGAACCCGATTCTCTGAAGATGACAGACATATTATTAAAAATCTGGCGGGGGCGCACTTTGGTATGAGAAGCTTGCATGGGTTTTCCCACCAGGAAGAGTTTGTTGGGAAGCAGTTCGATACTTTCAATATTGAGGTTTTGGGGAAGGATCGATACCAATGCCATATCGACCTCATTGTTTTCGAGACTTTGAATCACTTTGATCCTGTTGGTCACATCCATATTGAGTTCCACTCCGGGATTGGCATTTAAAAAGTCAGCCAGAAAATAGGGCATTACATATTTGCCGGTAGAGACAACCGCAATTTTAAGTTTACCTATCAACTGCCCTTGATAAGCCAGGATGCGATTGTTGATTTCACCCACCTGATCTATGATCTTTTCAACAGCCTCTGCAATCTCGTGTCCAAAATCGGTTACATACAATTTTCTTCCTACTACCTCGGTCAAGGGAATTTTGAATTGATCCTGAAAATTTTTTAGCTGGATAGATACAGCAGGCTGGGTCAGGTGCAACTCCTCTGCTGCCTTGGTAATACTGCCTGTTTTCACGATGGTGAGAAATATCTGCAACTGGTTTAAGGTGTAATTCATAAATTATTTTTATGTTTTTCATTACAAATATAAATAATAATAAATGTAAATACCCTGTACATTTGTCTCAAAATACCAGATCATGCAAAAAATAACGATAAGTAAAGGAGACGGCATCGGACCCGAAATCATGGATGCTACCATAGCCATTATGATGGCTGCAGGAGCACAAATAGAGATAGAAGAAATTGAAGCCGGCGAAAAAGTATACCTTTCCGGCAACGATTCCGGAATACGCAAAGAATCGTGGGACACCATCCGTAAGAATAAAATATTCCTAAAAGCCCCTATTACTACACCCCAGGGCGGTGGCTACAAGAGTCTGAATGTAAGTACACGCAAATTTTTGGGACTTTATGCCAATGTGAGACCTTGCAAAAGCTTTTCTCCCTTTATTGACACCAAACATCCTACCATGGATATGGTCATCATCCGGGAAAACGAAGAGGACTTATACGCCGGCATTGAACACCAGCAAACCGACGAAGTGGTTCAATGTCTTAAACTGATCAGCAGACCGGGCTGTGAAAAAATCGTTCGCTATGCGTTTGAATATGCACGTCAGAATAACAGGAAAAAAGTAAGTTGTTTTACCAAAGACAACATCATGAAACAAACCGATGGCCTGTTCAGAAAAGTATTTGAAGAAATTGCTGCTGAATATCCCGAAATTCAAAAAGAACACTGGATCATTGACATAGGTGCCGCCAAAATTGCAGATGCTCCCCAGGACTTCGATGTAGTGGTGACCCCTAACCTTTATGGTGATGTAGTTTCCGATATTGCCGCCCAAATTTCCGGATCCGTAGGTCTTGCCGGCTCTGCCAACATCGGAGAACACTGCGCTATGTTTGAAGCCATCCATGGTTCGGCTCCAGACCTCTCCGGTAAAAACTTAGCCAACCCCAGTGGTCTGATCCAGGCTGCCATCATGATGCTCAATCACCTGGGTCAATGCCAGACAGCGGAGAAAATACAGAACGCTTGGCTAAAAACCATTGAAGACGGTGTACATACTTTCGATATATACAAAGAAGGGGTAAGCACAGCTAAAGTGGGCACCCATGAATTCAGCCTCGAGGTTATTCGCAGATTGGGACAAACACCCAGCCAGCTGCCTGCTGTTAAATACCTGGCACAAAAACCCTTGGTGCTCCCTCCTTACAAAAGAAAAAATCCTTTGAGCAAAGAATTGGTGGGCATCGATGTGTTTGTGCACTGGGGTGGCTCCAACGCCGATGAACTGGCAGAGAAAATGAAGATGACGGCAACCAAAGACATGGAACTATCCATGATTACCAATCGCGGTATCAAGGTATGGCCAGAGGGTTTTCCGGAGACCTTCTGCACGGATCACTGGAGATGCAGATTCAAAGCGGTTGACGGTCAGAAAATTGACAAAAAAGAAATTCTATCGCTGCTCCAAAATGCCATTCAGCACGACATAGATACCATAAAGACGGAAAACCTGTATGCCTTTGACGGCAAACCCGCATTCTCTTTGGGTCAGGGTCAATAACACTTACATTTTATAGCACCGTTCAAACGGTATAAGTCCTTATTAATATTAACCATAAAGCCTTATATGCCCGACGGGTGTATAACAGGACATTCTTTGACCACAAAATAACAGTCTTGAAAACAAATTCTTTATTATTTTTTCTGCTGTGCGCTTTATTACTGTCTAGTATGGTACTCTACTTTACAACCGAACACACCATCAATAAAAGTTTGTGGAGTGCACTGGCATTGATTGCTGCCCTTGCCCTTCAGGGTTTAGCAGCTTCAGAACAAAAAAGTATGTAATGAGCGCTCCTCATTTCTCCGGTAGAAATGCCATCATTGTGACAAAGCACGGCAAAGAGAATGTAATGGCTCCCATTTTCAATGCAAGATTGCAACTCAGCTGTGAGGTCAACCGTGTGTTTGATACCGATCAGCTGGGTTGCTTTTCCGGAGAAATAAGAAGAGAAGACGATGTCCAGCAAGTGTTGCGCAACAAGTGTTTGGCAGGACTAGAGGATTCAAAATTTGACATAGCCATTGCCAGTGAAGGCTCCTTTTATCCCCATCCGCAAATCTGGTTCCGATCCTGCAATGAGGAGCGCATCATGATCATGGACAAAAAAAACAACCTTGAAATTACCGCACACACCCTGAGTCTGGACACCAATCACGCAAGTAAACAGGTCAGCGATTGGGATGAGTTAACAAAATTTGCCGAAGGAGCTGGTTTTCCTCAACACGGTTTAATCTTAAGATCCGGTACTAATCAATATACACATCAAATGAAAGGCATCCGGGATATTCACATTCTCAAGGAAGCTTTTCAAAGTTTACTTCCCGTAAATGGCACAGTGTACGTGGAGACCGACATGCGCGCCCATGTAAACCCAAGCAGAATGAAGGTAATCGAAACAACCGCACAAAAGCTTTGCGACAAAATCCTTTCCTTGTGTCCCATTTGTCAATGGCCCGGATTTTCTATCAGCGATTACAAAACCGGCCTGCCATGCAGCGAATGCGAATATCCTACACGGTCTGTGCTTTCTGTCATGTACAAATGCAACCACTGCCACCACACCCGCGAAGAACTGTATCCAAAGGGGAAAAAAGTGGAAGATCCCCAATACTGCGATCAATGCAATCCATAAAAAAACAACCTAAACCAAAAAAATAAATGCCATGACCAAAAAACTATTCATCCTTTGTCCCTTTTCCAAAATGGAACCCTTTGTCAGAAAACACTTTGGAGAATTGATTTATTGTATGACCTTTCCCGGCACCGATTTTTACCAGGATACGGATCAAAAAATGGAACAAATCCTGCACTTTGTGAAGCAAGAAGAAATTACAGACATCATCCTGGTGAACGACCTGGATTGTCCCTTCCTCTCAGGCGTTATCAAAAACAAGCCCCTTTGTGGCTGGTCATTTGAGAACACAATGCAAGACTTATTTTTAAGCCAGTACCTCAATGTTTTTAAAGATAAAAGCAAGTTGATGCGGCAAATCAAACTATCAGAAATGTACATACTCTACCAGGCGCAAAAACTCACCAAAGAGTTGGCCAAAAGAAAAAATCCGGGAGAAAATCCATTAAAAATAAAGGCATTGATGACCTGCCGATCGCAGGACTTACTCAAAGAATTGCCACTAAAGCAACTAAGGTATGAGTGTTGATTTTAATTTGCTGTTTGACAACCTGACCAACCCGGCCCTGCTTTTTTTCCTGCTGGGCATTCTGGCCGTGATGGCGGGGAGTGACTTAAACATACCCACCAATTCTTCTAAGTTCATTTCCATTTACCTTTTGTTTTCCATAGGTTTCAAAGGAGGGCAGGAACTTTCACACGAACCCCTTACGCAAATGGTGATGGTAAATATTTTTTTCGGCATAGCCCTTTCCATCCTGGTTCCGGTTTACACTTTTTTTATCCTCAGAACCCGGTTTAATATCTATGATGCCGGAGCGGTAGCAGCCTCCTATGGTTCCGTAAGTGCGGTTACTTTTGTTACAGCTGTCAGTTTTATGGAAGCCAATGGCTGGAATCTGCACGGCTATATGGTTGCCGTCATGGCCTTTATGGAGTCACCTGCCATCATCATGGGCTTGTTGCTCATGACCTGGTTTGACTCCAAAAAAGAATGTTCCATCAGCAAAAGCTCTGCACTCACCCATTCCCTGACCAATGGCAGCGTCTTCCTAATTCTGGGAAGTTTGATCATCGGTTACCTGGCCGATGCCAAGCAGGCGGAGGGCATTAAGCCCTTTACCAATGACTTGTTTAAAGGATTCCTGGCTGTTTTCCTGCTGGACATGGGTATCACCAGCGGCAGAAAACTAAAGTCATTTTTCAGTTTCGGTGCTTTTCCTTTTCTTTTTGCCATCGTCATTCCATTGGTCAATGGCACATTTACGGCGTGGTTTAGCCAATACATCACCCCCGATCCCGGCAACCGGTTTATGTTTGCCATTCTGGCGGCCAGTGCCTCTTACATTGCCGTTCCTGCTGCCCTCAAAATTTCAGTACCCAAGGCCAATCCCGGCTTATTCCTGCCCATGGCCCTGGCTGTGACGTTTCCCATCAATATTACCATCGGAATGCCGTTGTATGCCTGTTTCATAAAATAAAATCCTGCTTGTAAGCTAAATAGAATAGACGTAGCCGAATTTTTATCCACTGCCATCCACCATGCCCTGCAACCTATGCAGTTGACAACGCGTCTATTGTTTTATGCCATCTTACCCAAAATAGGATGGCATAAAATTTCCTGCTCTTCAAAACGGTAACAATAGATGCAAACCACACTTCAAATTCTAAGGGTATCATGGATGATGTTTTTGATCAATGGCTCCATGCTTGCCCAGGAACCCATCGACCTGATCAAACTCTTGCGCACCAACCAGCTTTCTGCCTTCCATTGCGAAATCAGTGAAACAAAATACCTCGATAAAAAATGTGTTAAGGTCATGGATACCGGCTTAGACACTGCCTTGAAATTTGTGAAACTGTTGCCCTCCGACTTTAAAAACGGCACCATCGAAGTAGAACTCAGCGGCAAGCCAGCGCCCAATGCCTACCCCGGTGCCCGAGGCTTCGTAGGCATTGCCTTCAGAATTCAAAAAGACAATACCTTCGAGTGCATCTACCTCCGCCCCAGCAATGCCAGAGCCATGGACCAGGCCCGTAGAAACCACACTTTACAATACATTGCCCACCCTGATTACCCATGGCACAAACTCAGAAAAGAAAGTCCCGAAATGTACGAATCCTATGTCGACCTCGTCCCCGGCGAATGGACAAAAGTCAAAATCGTTGTCAAAGATGAAAAAGCCCGCCTCTACGTTCACGGCAATACCCAACCCAACCTGGTAGTCAACGATCTGAAGCTGGGTGCCAATCAGCAAGGTCAAATTGGCCTCTGGATAGGCCCCGGCACAGAAGCCCATTTTACCAACCTCATTGTGAAAAGAGAAGAATAACTTCACTCTTACCCAGCTAATAAGTCTATCCCACCACTCTCTTCCATCTTCCTCCTTCCCAAAATTTAATTTTGGATGAAACGCCATTGATCATACTTCCACTAATAAAATTTTAAATATTCATACATTTCAATATTTTATATTGATTATCAGCACCCATTAAATAATCCGTAATATATTTTATACTTTTGGCGTAATATTATTTTATGCATGAAAAAACATAGCCCAAACATTATTATTATACCCCAACCCATTTACCAAACCGTATCAAGAATTGAACATTAGTAATTGACCATTAACCATTGAGCATTAATCATTGAACATTAACCATTGAACATTAATAATTGAACATTAATAATTGAACATTAACCATTGAACATTAACCATTGAACATTGATAATTGATAATTGAACATTGAACATTGATAATTGAACATTGAACATTGAACATTGATAATTGAACATTGATAATTGATAATTGATAATTGATAATTGATAATTGATAATTGACCATCGAAAACATTACTCACTTAATAAAACACTTTAACTATGAATTGGTATTTAAAAGTCCTTAAGCAATATGCAGACTTTAACGGCAGAGCCAGAAGATCAGAATACTGGATGTTTACCTTGATCAACGTTTTGATTATTGGAGTGCTCTATGTACTGATGTTTATGAGCGGTTCAGATGGCGGCGCAATGGCTATGGTTGCTATGGGTCTGGTTGCTATTTATTCACTGGCAATTTTGGTTCCCAGCTTAGCCGTGGCTGTACGCAGACTTCATGATGTAGGAAAAAGCGGATGGATGTTGCTTGTTGGCTTGATTCCATTCATTGGCAGTATTTGGCTATTGGTATTGTATTGCACTGACAGCCAGCCGGGCGACAACGAATACGGGCCCAATCCAAAGGAAGAATTGATATAAGCTGCTGCTATTTACCGGTGATAACAACCCCATCCCATTGTTGGTAAGTTGTTATCATCGGTTAAATTCTGTCCGACTCGAAACATATAAACGTAACTGCCATCTTTACAATTCTACCTATCGTATGCGCAATTACTATGCAATTCTCCTCTTTTTCTTATTTTACCCCTTCTCAACAACAACCGCGCAACCTACAACCTCTTCTCATTGGGTTTTATTTGAGGCAGAAGCCCTGTATAGAAACAATGAACTTTCCGATGCAACGACCAAATACTTACAGGCTTTTCAGGATACCCTGCCTTGTGTAAGTTGCCTGTTGGATGCCATACACTGCTCATCGGCTGCTTTAGAACCTAACGCCCTTCGGTTTTTTCTCACCAAAGGTTTCCAACTGGGTCTTACCGTTGAGGACTACTACCGCATATGGCCCAACCTCAGGACTACCCTCATTATTGATGATGTACTCGCCACCCTACCGATCGATTCATTGATCCAAAAATACCTTTCAAACCTGGACACTCTGCTCATCAACCAACTTGCCATCTTACAAGACAGAGATCAACAGTACCGCAAAGAGGGTTTTGAAGACGATAAGGCTATGCTCATGGCAGATTCCATCAACTGGCTTGCACTCAACCAAATCATCGACTCCCTGGGCAGGTGGCCTGCTTATGATGAATTGGGCTTAGAGGGCAATGATTATCTCACTACCCTTGTGTACCATTTTGACCTCAGGCAAATGCAAAAAATATTGCCTTACCTGGTAGATGGTCTTAGAAAAAAACAAAACTTTATGGGCCATGAAGTACTCTACCAACTCGATCGCATAGGCATGGGTGAAGGCCTCGTGTATGGTATCGATGATCTTCTCCGGATCTATCCTTTATGCAAGCGCACTTTGATGAAAAACAACCTATACTGCCAGGCCTATGGAGAATGGTTCGGTGAGATGGGCCACGATCAGCAATACTACCATACTCCCCTGGATCCCTGCATCTCCCTACCACAAACAGATCGCATCCGAAATTTACTTTACCTGGACAGTCTGCAAAATAAAGACCACAGGACTCCCTGGGCTAAAACAGTTACCATCAAGGAGTTTGAAAGCCTGGTCAATTATTGAATTTGATATTTCCACTAGCATCATCTATAGGAATCATTTAACTTTATGTTCCATTGGCTAATCTTCAATGCCCTCGAGAAATGAAAACAGTTGTATGCACATTGCTATTTTGCCTTATGGCATCCCTTTTACCCGCCCAAATCTGGGATAGCCAAAAC
Organism: uncultured Saprospiraceae bacterium; assembly: GCA_937973565.1. Lineage (GTDB taxonomy): Bacteria > Bacteroidota > Bacteroidia > Chitinophagales > Saprospiraceae > JADKBO01. The sequence goes on from CALJKQ010000239.1 coordinate 9,035, forward strand.
ATTGAATTTGCCCTCCCCTCCCAAGGGTGGAGAATCAGACCTGTCGATAACAAAACAGCCTGGACTTTTGGTTTTACGATCACCGAAGATCCCTTTGAAGCCTGGGCTTTTACCGATAGTGAATTTACCTGCCAGCGAACCATAAATGGCGGAGAAAGCTGGGAAGAGCTGGATTTTAAAACCCTCGAACCGGGCTCCGGCTATATTTGCGATGTGGAAGGTGTGAGTGATAAAATTGCCTATATCTCTTATTACAACTACGACGAAGGTCCATTGCTCTACAAAACCAAAAACGGCGGACAAAGCTGGGAGGTTGACAATGCCGGAATGACCTACTTCCTCAACTGGGTTCATTTTTATGATGCCAACAATGGTATTGCCTTTGGCGATCCCGGCGACGATGGTTTTTTTGAAATCAGTTATACCACCAATGGCGGCAACAGCTGGACCTTGATAGACAGCGATAAGAGCATCGAAAAGGCCTTTGATGATGAATACGGAGTCTATGGCGATTTTACGGTGGGAGGCTCCTTTATTTATACCCGATCGGATTACGACAGGATCTTCTATTCAAAAGACAGAGGCAGATCATGGCAGGAAGCTGCAACCCTTTCTTTTGAAAACGCCGCCTTATGGGGATTGGCCGCCAACGACCAGGGATCCTTGTATGCAGCCTACAACACCGAAAATACCAATGCCTTTAAAATCTACAAAAGAGATCCCCTCACCGGCGACTGGACCAACGTGAGTCCCTCCGATACAACAGGTTATTTGGCCGGCATGAGCGCCATTCCGGGCACCAATACCCTGCTCATCAACAAACATTTTGACTTTGCCGACGACCAGACTTTTGTAACCCTGGCCAGCACAGATGGGGGAGCCAACTGGCTGGAAGTGTCCAAAAATCAGGGCTTCCGCACCGGCTTTACCTCTTTTTACAATGCCTCTGTGGGCTATGCCTGCGAGATTCCGGGCGATTACGACAGTCCTTCTGATAATGTATTTGTGTACAATGGTTCGCCTTTGACGGGTTTGTTATCACAAAATATATTGAACGGTAAAATGAACCTTTTCCCCAACCCGGCAACAGACAGAATCCATCTCAATTTTGATGCAGAGGAAGTAAACGAATATATTATTTTTATCCATGACAATCATGGAAAACTAATGTTACGCAAAGATCTGGCATCTTCAAAAGGCGTGCACGAGACCATACCCATAAACCCACTTCCAAGCGGAGAATATGTTGTTACTTTAAGCAATAAAAAAGGGTTCCGATCCATGGCATTTGTGAAACCATGATTGACATCTTTTTGTAAAGAGCAATACTAATCAACCATCCAACCGGTTCATTTTCAACGAATTTGTGTGAAATTACAGGTTCCTGTGAAAGATTGTGAGTTGAAAGTTTTATATTTGTCTGACAATGCAGCCGCGAAAGCATCTCCATATCACCGTATGGGCTTTGGCCACCCTGATTCTGTTTACCGGATTCAGTAAGACATTTATTGTATTTAGTTTTGCTGCTAATCAGCACTACCTGGCAGCCAATGTTTGCGAAAATCGCAATAAACCCGAGTTGATGTGCAGTGGTAAATGTGTGCTCAATAAAGCCATACCCACAGATGCGCAAAAAGAAAATCACAAATTACCCATCAAACTGAAAGATCTGCCTGAATCTTTGTTATATGTCATAACTACTTCAATCGCTTTCAAGGCAGAAGGTAAAATTGAAAGTTTAAAAAAAGAAGTCATTTTTACCAGCGATTTTGGTGTCTCCAGTTATCTCTGTAAATTTTTCCATCCTCCGCGGTTTTAGAAGTAGGATTATTTAAATGGTTATGAATAGCCGGTTGGCATTCATAAGTGATTCGTGGCTCCTCTACCATTAATGTCTTGAGGCATTCACGGCTATCCGACATTCTCATAATTAAAAATTCTAAAATCATGATCAAACGAATATTGAATTTCGTTTCCATTTATATTTCTGAAACGAGAAACTTTGTAGTGACATTATTCTTTTTGAGTTTCACATTCATTTTATGGCTTTATTTGAGGCAAAACATCTGGGAAGCCCATCAACTATATCCCAGTGAAAGGGTTGATATCTATTTGAGGGATGGAGCTGCCTTCTATACCTGGCACCGGATGTTTTTTGCTTTTTTTTATATCTGGAGCATGTACTTTTTTACAACCTCTAAAAAAACGATTTATCCTTGGCTGGCCACCCTATTCTTTGTTGCTATTTCTCTGGCAGACACCGGTTTGCTGTACTATCATTATACAGATTATCAAATAAAATATCCGGATTGGATGGGCTCCATCGAATCTTACCACTTTA
>CALJKQ010000240.1 GCA_937973565.1 uncultured Saprospiraceae bacterium
GACCTTTCACAATTTGAGCCGCTGGATTAGGCAACCAGATACTGGCATCAACATTGATACTCACGGAAGATGTTAATCCGCAATTGTCGGTCACCGTTACCACATAGTCACCCAAATTTTTTGTAGAAATAATGGCAGTAGTTTGTCCACTACTCCATTTATAGGTATAGTTTCCTCCACCTCCTGCACCTGCAGCTGAAAGTATAAACTCTGAATCCTTGCAAACCGGAGAACCTTTGACTATTCCCGCACTCGGTGGCCCCAACCAAATAGATTTATCCACAAAAATATTAACCGAAGCAGTCAAACCACAATTATCTGTAACGGTCACTTCATAATTGCCCAACTTGTTGGTGGATATAATCGGCGTGGTCTCACCCGTATTCCATTTGTAGGTATAACTGCCACCACCACCGGCAGCAGAAGCTGAAAGAATGAAGGGTGTATTCTCACACACCATCGGCCCTAAGGCAATGCCCACACTCGGTGGCCCCAACCAGATTTCTGTACCCACGTTAATGGTCGCTCTTGCCGTCTGGCCACAAGCATCCGTTACGGTTACCGAAAAGGTTCCCGTTTTATTGGGGTTGATTCTTGGGAGGGTAGTTCCGTCGCTCCATGAATAGGTGTAGGGTGTCTTACCGCCTTGAACGGCGGCTGCTATCTCGTATGGGGTGTTGATACAAACCTGAGGCCCCAATGCCATGAAGGGAGAAGGTTGATCATAATAATCCAACGTACTGGTATCACAAAGCATGAAACAGTATTTGTCATCTATGGTAACAGTCACACTGTACTCTCCTGTACTAAACACCCTTAATGTATCCTTGGTACTGCCATCGCTCCACAACCAGGCCACCGCACCAATGGGTTTGGCCTCCAACAATTCATTGATGGGCTCGTTGGGGCAATATTTTTTGTCCAGCATGATCAACACAGGAACTTCAAAACCATCAAAACCCTCAGTCCTCAACTTTACTTCAGCGGTGGTATCAACCGTAATGTTGCGCTGAACCAAAACGGTATCTGTAGTAAAGGCATGGTTTATAAATAGAATCGAGGAATCAGGTGTTTCACACGTAGATACACCCATATCATTTGTTTTGATAAAACCCATCTTTAACTTGCCTGTTTGCTCGTCGTCAACATCGGTCTGGTAATAACCATAGCCATTATCTCCCGTTTCAAAAAGGCTGCCCTGAAGATTGAAATGGGCCTTGGCCCTGTCGTACAATACCAACCACTGCTGCGTTCCGTCTTCTCTCAGTTTCAACAGGAACGGGGTTTCAGTTGTATCCCTGATTACCATTTTTCCACTGACGATAAACCTGCCGTCCTTATCCTGGATTAAACCATCAATGATGTTCTTTTTACTTACTTTATCGTCCGTCTTTTTAGACCAAAGAATCTTGCCTTTGCTGTCGGCTTGCAAAATAAATGACTGGTCCATGGCATTAAGCGCATTGCCCATTCTACCGGCAACGAGGTAAGTATTGCCAACCTGCAATACCTTCAGGCCCTCTGCCTGCTGAAAGCCATTGGGCAAATAAGTTTTACCCAAAACAGGATCCAGGTTTTCGTCTAGCTTAACCAACAAGGCTGAATTGCCGGCTACCGTTCTTTGAACACGTCCAGACCAAACCCAGCCGGTATCCAATGTTGTCTTGAAATCCATAGCCTCTGCCTGCAGCACGCTTCCATTGGTCCTGGAAAACTTATACTTGTTGGCTTGTTGTACCCCTCCTTTGGTGTTCAATCGGTTGACATACCACAATGAACTATCGGTCTTGTCTAGCTGCACCAGTTCGTACAAAAGACTGTCATATCCTTCATTTAAAAAATGTCCGCGTCTGATCGCTTTGTCGTCAGCGTCGCCATTGAAAGCCACTGACCACGCTGCACGAATATCTTTTCCAAAGCCTACCATCACCCGCTTATTTTTACTTCCATTGGTAGTAAAGGAGATGTACACGCTGTCGTTCTTCGCCTGAAATAAACTTACGTTACCATGAAGAATGCCCGCATTGTCCTGCATAGCGTATTGCCTGCTTATCCCAATATCGCCCTTAGGCTTATAGGTGGTCAATACCAGGTACCGATAAGCAGTATCGTTCACAGCCCTCACCCCGTCTAATGACAGAAACGTGCCATCCTTCATCTGCAGGCCTGATAAATTTACGATAGAAGTATCGGGATCTGTGCCAAATGACTCCTTAAAAGGGTAGCCCCTGTGAAACTTATTCTGACCAGTCAGAAAACTGTGGAAAAAAACAGCAAGGACAAACAATATGTATCTAGACATATCACAATTTTTACGGTTCCAAAGATAACATTTCTTGCCTTGTACCACTGTCATTATTACACTTTTTATCTATCTAACCGCCCAAGCCGACATTTTCCATCTCATTTGATTTTACGCGAAATTTTATTTGGTTGAAAGGCCTTCTGATTGGGTTATCAATTTTTTGTACTCCTTTTCTTCTCCTCAGCAAAATATCTTATTTTCAACACCGCAAAGTATTCCATGGCTTCTTTTGAAAATCTGGCTGCCCTCCTTGAAAGTTGGAAAAGATTTCCGCAAGATTTTGATTTTCAGTTAAATAGGATCAAGGTTTTGCTTCAATCTGCCGAATCACAGGAAGACCAAAATGCCCTCATTTGGCTGCTATCCCACAGCCAAAGATCCAGACCTGTTGATCTCACTTTCCTGGTTCAGGTTTTATTGTCCCATCAACCATTACCGCTTTGGATGTTACAGCAATCTTTTGCCGTCAATGCAGACAAGTGCGAAGTGCTGGCTCAGCTTTTCCACACTAAAACAGAAACGCTATCCACCGCAGCCATGCTCAGGTCCTTTGAAAAGATCAAAACGAAAGATAAGGTGGAACGAGAGCAGCAAATCCACGAGGTTTGGAATCAATCAGGCCCCATGGGCAGGTGGTTGTTCAACCGCTACATCACCGGCAGCTATACCTGCCCGCTGGAAGAAAATATCTTGCCGGAAGCTTTATCCCACATTTTTGGTGTGCCATCTTACCATATTAAAAACCAGCTCCAACAGCTTACTACCTGGGATTTTGACTGGAAAAAATGGGCCGATTCGGAATTCCGGCAAGCTCCGGTCCTACCCACCGCCATTGAAATCTCGGAAATCCGACTTTCTGAAATAGAAGATGGGGAAGATTCCATGTGGGATTTAATCGCTTTACCAACAAATTACACCCCGGGACAGCTTATGGTGAACAGTCACGAGCTTGTACTATTCACACCTGATTTGAAAGAAGTATTCCGCAGGTCTGGCCATGTTTCTTCTACCGTAGAAACTCAATTTTGGCAAGTCTTTTATGACCCCGCTTCTGTTATTACTGACGCAGACATTGAGTTAGGATACCATCCATGGTTCAACCCTTCTGATCCTTCGGTGCGAAATCCAGTGGATGTGGCTTTGCCAAATATCGATGTGGTCAAATGGTACGTGCCACCCACACAACATTTTACTTTTCATGAATTATCCAACCTCGACTTCCAGAATGATAAGCGCTATTACATCAGAACACAGCAATCAGATAACCCTTCTACTGAAATTTATTTGCTCAGGCCTGAACGATTTATAGCCAACGCCATGGTTTTATACGTACGTCGCAATGCCCATGACAGCCGGCTTTGGGATGAGATTACCTTTGGAATGAGGCACCCGGAGTTTCCACAACTGGTACCCGTAGCCAGGTGGCAACCCGCACACGACTGGCTCCACTTCGAAGAATGGAAATCAAGCCTGAAAGTACTTATGGGCGAAAAATTTGGTCCAGTCACCACTATCCTCCCCGGCTGGCAGGTTCAGATTTCTTTTGATGAGATTATCAAATCCAAAAAACACAAAAGCGGTTTCAACATTCCAACCGTTGAAATTGTGCAATGGCAAGCCAATCCTTCTTTGGAGGAAATAGACGACATCCGGGAACTTTTTTATTATTTCCAACAAAGGGACAAAAAGTTCAAATAGAAGCAGCCTCGCAATTGAATATCAATGAGTTGCAATATGCCTCAACAATCTTTGTGAAAAAGAGGGGCAATCTCAACAAAAAAACTACTTTTGTGGGAACTAAAACCGAGAGGTAACTTATTACATAATCGTAAAAACAACTCAGATATATGTACTGGACACTTGAACTTGCCCACCATCTGGAAGACGCTCCCTGGCCGGCAACCAAGGATGAACTCATCGATTATGCCATTCGTTCTGGCGCTCCGATCGAAGTAATTGAAAATCTCAATGAACTGGAAGACGAGGCTGAGATCTATGATACGATGGAAGATATTTGGCCGGATTATCCGCGTAAGGACGACTTTCTCTTTAATGAAGACGAATATTAATCTTACACCAAAGAAATGACAGTGCCCCTGTATTTCATACTGAAATGAAAGGGGCATTTTTATTTTTTCACTTAATCCAGTAATAATGATCATCGCCATTGATGGTTTTTCTTCCTGTGGCAAATCTACCATTGCCAAAGAACTGGCAGCCATTTTGAAATTGCCCTACATCGACTCGGGTGCGATGTACAGAGCAGTGACCTGGTATTTTCTGGAAAATCAAATTGATTACAACAATGAACTGGCTGTCTATGATGGCCTCAATCACATCAGCATAAAATTTGTAAGAGAAGGCGATCAAAATGTACTTTACTGCAATGGTCAGCCACTCAAAGCGGAGCTTCGCTCTATGGAAGTTTCCAACAAAGTCAGTGAGGTTTCGGCCATTCCGGAAGTTAGGATCAAGATGGTCACTCTCCAACAGCAAATGGGTTCCAATGGTGCTGTGATGGACGGTCGCGATATCGGTACCGTAGTTTTTCCGGAGGCTGATTTCAAATTTTTTCTCGTGGCAGATCCTGCTGTCAGGGCACAGCGCAGATACGATGAGTTGAGAGAAAAAAATGAAAACATCAGCTTCGAAGAAGTCATGGCCAACCTGGCCCACAGAGATCATATCGATTCTACACGTGAACACAGCCCTCTTCGCAAAGCAGATGATGCTATTGAAATCGACAATACCCACCTCAATAAAGAAGAACAAATTGAGGTTATTTTAAAATACCTCAATCCCACAGCCTGACATTCAAGGTTATTTTCTGGTCAAATCCTTACCTCTTTAAATGCACCCGTTTGAATCGTAAACGGCTATAATAATCGCATTTACTTATTTTGCTTTAATGTGTTTTTTGAGTAACCATGCCAATTCTTCATCATACAGATCGCCTCTTACCCTGAAAAGAATCCGGTGATTTTCATTGAGCAAATACATAGACGGAATGGTTGCCACATTGTATATCAATTGAAATCTAGAAAGGCCCTCAGGGTCTGCCCAAAAATACCAGGCTGAAGGCAGCTGCATTTCTTTCACTCCTTGCCAGCATGCTCCCACTTGTTCACCCCTTTTGCCGCAAATGGTTACTACTTTTAAACCCATGGCCTTGTAAGTTGGAAAGATTTTCGACAATGCCGGTAATTCTTTTTTACAATGCGGGCAATCCGGGTTCCAGAATACAATGAGGGTATATGGACTTTCCAAGTCATACAAACGCCTTTCAGCGTTGTTTTCATCATAAAACCGAAGATCCGGTAAATAATTGCCCGTCATTAAGCGGTTGATGCCATTGGCCTGGTTGGTATGTCGGTACCACTCCTCTTCTCCAAACAAAGTTTTATCTGTCGGTTCCACATATTTGCGCACCAAATACACATAAATTTGATCCAGATCAAACCTGCTGGATCTGGGAATCAATTGCAACAGGTAGGAT
>CALJKQ010000241.1 GCA_937973565.1 uncultured Saprospiraceae bacterium
GATGGGAATACGGGGTGAGTTCAGGATCTCATAATTTGCTTCCTTCACATCTTCCACACGGATATTACCATTCAGTTCCAGGTTGTCGATAGGTACTTCGATCTGCTCTTTCAGGTATTTGGGATAGGTTTTTACTTTCAGTGACTTCATCTTGGTCAACAGTTTACCACCATCTTTAACTCCTTTAGACGCTCCAACAAACTTCACAGGAATATCAGCGATCACTTTCTTATCGTCTACCAGTTCAAGCAGGTCGATGTGGATCAGGCTGTCATCCACTTTGTCAAACTGCAGGTCTTTGAGGATAGTGCGGTAAGTTTTGCCATCCAGTACTACTTCAGCGATCTGGAAACTCGGTGTGTACACGAAATTTTTGAAAGCTGCAGTAGGAGCATAGAAATTGATCTCCTGTGAGCCGCCATAAATTACACCCGGCACCATGTCCTGAGAGCGGAGTTGTCGGGTGGCTGTTTTCCCGAATCCGGTCCTCAGACTACCTTCGATTGTAATTGATTTCATTTTGTTATTTATTTATGGTTTAAAAAATACATGTTTCATCCACCAATGGTGGTACCTTCTCCCCTGTTTCTTTTGCTGTCATCCTTTCGCTGCGAATGAATAAACAAACTGGTTATACTTTTGTTTTCAAATGCATTGCGAATGGCAACCGCAAATAATTCCGCTACACTCAGTACTTTAATTTTATCACATCCCGGCTTTACAGGTATGGTATCACATACCACTACTTCTTCCAGTACACTGCCTTGAATATTCTCATAGGCTTTTCCGCTCAATACCGGGTGTGTTATCATTGCTCTCACACTTCTGGCTCCTTTCTCCTTTAAAAGACCTGCACTTTTTGCCAATGTACCGCCAGTGTCGCAAATGTCATCAATTATTACTACGTCTTTACCGGTTACATCTCCTATTACTACCATGCTGGCTATTTCATTGGCTCTTTTACGATGCTTATCACAAATAACCATTTCTGCATTAAAGTAGCTGGCAATCTCCCTGATGCGATTGGTAGCTCCTACATCGGGGGCGGCAAAGGTAAGGTTTTCAAGCCGAAGGCTCTCAATATAAGGGATAAAAACTGCATGACTATCTAAGTGGTCAACCGGAATATCAAAATATCCCTGAATTTGAGGTGCGTGCAAGTCCATGGTGATCACCCTATCGGCTCCTGCTGCAACTAACATATTGGCTACCAGCTTGCTACCAATTGCCACACGAGGTTTATCTTTTCTGTCTTGCCGTGCATAGCCATAATAAGGAATTACAGCAATTACTTTATCGGCAGAGGCTCTGCGGGCTGCATCTATCATCAGCAACAATTCCATCATATTATCAGCAGGCGCAAAAGTGCTTTGTACCAGAAATACATAATCTCCACGAACACTTTCCAGAAAAACAGGGCAAATTTCTCCATCGCTAAATCGCTGGATATTTACTTTTCCCTGTCGGGTGCCATATCTTTTACAAATTTGTGCGGCAAGCTGCTGAGAGCCTGTACCTGAAAAAATTTTGGCTGCTTCCATGGTGAAATTTGAGGGTAAATACCAAAGACCGCCTTTGGTGCAGCGAAGATACTATTTCACCTTTTTGGGTGCTTAAAAATTCCCGGAATGTGGAGAATCGATTGATAAATTTTTAATGTGTATAGCTTCCATTAGCCCTTATGCTTTTGGCCAACATATTCACTCAAGTTTTTAGTTCCCTTTGCCTGGCAGCTGTAAAATAATGAAGAGCAAATAAAAACGGCCATAAGCAAAGCAACAATATAAACAATTGCAAAAAACAGAAAGGGATGCATGGCCCCCATAGATGTCATGGTTTTGGGTTTCATAAAAATGGATTTTAATTTTTTAATTAAAAAAAATGGGGCTCAATTTCTATGCTTGATGGAATAAAAATATTAGCTAATTTGGAGCAATGCAAGAGCACAAGTACTCAATAAAACAATGGGCAAAAGACGATAGACCCAGAGAAAAATTACTGGCAAGTGGTGCCGAAAATCTTAGTAATTCTGAGTTGCTGGCAATTCTTATTCATAATGGCTCCAGACAAAAAACTGCCGTTGACCTTGGAAAAGAAGTTTTAAAACTTGGAAAGGACAATTTAATAGAGTTAGGAAAATTGTCAATAAAAGAATTAATGAAAGTGAAAGGCATTGGCGAGGCCAAGGCAATATCAATTGTTGCAGCTATGGAATTGGGCAGAAGAAGAGAATCGGCAATGCCGGTAAACAATCCGGCAATAACCAGTAGCGGCCAAACCGCACAATATATTAAAGCCCGGCTTACAGATTTGAGGCATGAAGTTTTTGGTGTGTTGTTTTTAAACAGGTCCAACAAAGTCTTACATTTTGAAATCGTAAGCGAAGGGGGTATTACAGGTACAGTTGCCGATATCAGAATAATTCTCAGACGGGCTTTAGAAGAACATGCAGTTTCCATTATTGTATGTCACAATCATCCATCGGGTAATTTAAACCCCAGCCAATCCGACAAGGATGTAACAGCAAAATTAAAAAGCGCCGCAGCGCTTTTAGATATTAAATTGCTTGATCACATGATTATCAGCGAAAGTGGATATTTCAGCTTTGCGGATGAGGGAATATTGTAATGCCTCACCAAAAGTAAATATTCAAATACCACAAACACCCAGCGAATATATCCTTAAGCCTGAGCGGTGGGCCCACCAAAATTTAAGGGTACCTGTAAATCCTCTAAGTCTTTGATTTCGCCGTTGAGCGATTCATATTTCTGTACATTATCAATTAATGCCTTCATAAATCTTTTGGCGTGCTGTGGAGTAAAAATAATTCTGGATTTCACTTTGCTTTTGGGTGTGCCGGGCATTACGTTTACAAAGTCAATCACAAATTCGGCATGCGAATGTGTAATGATGGCAAGATTTGCATAAGTACCTTCTGCTACTTCTTCAGAAATTTCAATGTTTAACTGATTGGGTGCTTCTTGTGGTGCGGCCATTGTAAAAAAAATATTTCAATTAATTATTTAATACTTCAAATGCTTTTTTAAAAGCTGCATCAGTATTTATTGAAAAATCATCGGCAGTTACTATGGAGGAAAGATCTTTAACATCTTTAAATTCCTTCGTTACAGCATAAGCATTGGGTTTTACTTTTTTAAGCCCTTTTGAGTTTGCACTTTTGTAATAATACTCAACCTGCATTTCATATTCTCTTAGTTCAGATTGAATATAATTATCGGAAACATAATTCAACTCAGATTTGTATTTTTTATACACACTATAATTGGGGCCTTCATATAATTTTTGAAAATAGGCTTTATCCTTACTACCCAGGGTTGCACCATATACAAAGTCAAGATTTGAAGTAATACCTGCTACAACATCTAATAACAATGTAAAGGAGTCAATGGTACCCGGTTCTTTTATCAAAGGCTTATCGGGATTTGAATTTGAAGTAAACTCCAACTCCTGATTGTATGTATTATAGTTCAAATTAATATTATAAGCTTTCGCTTCAGGTGAAAACATGTTTCCTTTATGACTTAAACCATACAAAAAAGGGCTGCCTTTTACTTTAAAATTTCCAATAATGGTATAGCCCCCATCTGCTGTTTTTTGCTTTAAAAGCGCATTATGATTCAATGCAGGGTCTGTCCAGCCTCTTATAAAAGAAGAATTAGCAGAAGTCGTTCCTACAGTTCCAAGTTGTGCATCAGCATAAAAAGTTGTAAACACTAAAACCATAGAGAAAAACTTAAAACGAAGTTTCATGTTTAAATATTTAATAATCAAAATTAATGAAAACAGACAAGCAAGCTGTATAAAATACATAAGGGGTTGTTAATTAAAACAACCCCTTATGAAGAAAAAAATCAGAACTAATTATCTCGCATGCTTAAACGTCAATGTATCGTAAAAGCGGCGAAGATTGTTACCATTGTATTGGTAAGCAACATAAATCGTTTTAGGAGGACCTACATCCATTCTGTTATAAATAGGGCCATCAGGGTTTGCATCTGCAGTTGCATCTAGTGTAACTAAACCAAGCGTTACAGCAGCACCCACCTGAAGACTTACTCCTATTACTTCATTAGTAGCAGGGTTAAAGGTAAAGTTTGGAGAAACCGCATTTCCATACCAGCTTATAGCACCTGGTGCTGTACCAATGGGTTGACCAAAATCACTTACCTCTGGCCAGTACATAGCTACAGAAGCAGGACCTGTTGTCCACATTTCTACTTCTGTTTCAAATGGAAATGTATAAGGTGCACGATTATGAACACCATTTAGTCGATATACGCCATCATACTTATTCTTTACACCCACTTCAATAAATAGATTCTTGAAGTTATCAGCGATTTTATATCCACCATCTACTGATGTAATGGTCAATCCAAGACCATAAGTGTCATTTGGATTAAGGGAGTTGGTGCTTGGCAAAATCAATGGCACTTGTGCAAATCTCTGTCCAGCAGGAATTGTCAAACTAAGCGCTACAGAATATTCTGACGCAGGAAGCGCTAAAATATTTGTGCTATTGGCACTATTGTAAGCAGTTCTCAAAGCATCATTAACAACCATTGTGATGTGGACATCCGTTTTTGCAGGATTTCCTGCCAATACATTCACAAATACCAAGTCATTAACAGTTTGTGGATTTGGATCCAGCTCAACACCGATAGTAACCTTGGAAGCTACTGCCTTTGGAAAGCCAACGCCTGGAGGTTGTGTATCAGGGTCGTTAATGCCATAAGTATGGTTATCAAAACCCTTGTCTTTTAAACATCCTGTAAATGAAACTGCCAAAGCAGCCAGGATGAGTGTTGAAGAAATTATTTTTTTCATATTTCTGATTTTGTTCTTTACAAATTAGTTAAGGTCCCAGAAAATCCTGCTGTAACGGGTAATTGTACCTTCAGCAGCAACATTTGCGGTATTATAATTATACTCAGTCTGAGGATACAAATAACGAACAGGAATATTGTCACCAGGCTGAATCTGTGGTGAA
>CALJKQ010000242.1 GCA_937973565.1 uncultured Saprospiraceae bacterium
TGTCAACGCCACTCCTCTCATAGATGAATCCGGCACTTATAAAATTAGTCTGTACGTTACAGAAAGCGGCATCGTAGATCCTCAGGAAAATCAGGGTACCATTATTGAAGACTATGAGCACAACCACGTACTTCGAGATATGCTAACTGCTGCAACAGGAGATGAGTTTAGCAGCACCTTGGTAAAAAACAAGACAATTACGAGAACTTATGTCTATACCGTTCCAGCAAATTTCAATGATGCAAAAATGGAATTGGTGGCCATGGTTTCACGTGCCAACGGCGACGACAAATCGGTTTTACAGGCAGCCGCTACTAAAATTAAATAAGGCATGTAATTATAAGCAATTTTTAAGCTCCCGTTTCCCTTTTGGGTTTGGGGGTGGTTGGCATATTCTTTACATTTGTGCCAATCAACCATATACTACCGTGAAGCAATTTGCTTTTTACTCATCTCTTTTTATTATTTTCCTGTTCAGCTGTAAATCAGATTCCACATCCTATAAAAAAGAATTGTCCAATCCCGATTGGTTGCACCAGATCATGGGAGCCTATACCGATGTCATTGTACACGATATTTTTTCCCCTCCGGTAGCCAGCAGAAATTATGCCTATACGACCATTGCTGCATATGAAGCAGCTCGCCATCTGGATAGCAGCTATGTTTCCCTGGGTGGCCAACTTAATGGCCTTTCTGCCGTTCCCGAGCCGGAAAAAGGTAAAGAATACGCTTTCGAACTGGCTGCTATCAAAGCGATGATAACTACGGGTAAAAAATTTATTTTTTCTGAAAAGGACTTTTCCGATTTTGAAAAAACATTGATGGCCAAAGTTGATAAACTCAACATCCCAAAAGATGTATATGACCGATCCATTGCCTATGGTGATGCTGTTGCCAAACACATTATAGCCTGGGCTGATGGTGATAATTACAAACAATCGCGCTCTTTTTCCAAATTTACCATCAACCTCAAGGACGCTGCAAGGTGGAGGACCACTCCTCCCGTCTTCATGGATGCCATTGAGCCTCATTGGAACCAAATCCGCCCCATGGCCCTGGATTCTGCCGGACAGTTTAAACCGGTGCCCCCTACTCCTTTCGATACCCTGCCCGGTAGTCAGTTTATGAAGGAAGCCAGAGAAGTTTATGAGACAGGAAAAAACCTCTCAGAAGAACAAACCCTGATAGCCAACTTCTGGGACTGCAATCCTTATAAGATGAACGTAACCGGCCACGCCATGCACGCCACTAAAAAAATTACTCCGGGCGGTCACTGGATGAGCATCGCCCGCATTTCGGGGCTAAAAGCCAAGTCCGATTTTGTGAAAACAGCGCAGTCTTATGCCATTACCTCCATTGCCTTGTTTGATGGCTTTATTTCCTGCTGGGACGAAAAATTCAGGTCCAACCTCATCAGGCCGGAAAGTGTGATCAACCAATACATCGATGAAAACTGGATGCCTTTACTTCAAACTCCTCCTTTTCCTGAATATACCAGTGGTCACAGTGTAATTTCTTCTGCTTCTGCGGTAGTGCTGGCCTCTGTATATGGAGAAAACTTTTCTTTCAAAGACAGCACAGAAGTGCGGTTTGGCCTTCCGGTAAGAGACTTCCCTTCATACGAAGCCGCCTGCCAGGAAGCTGCCATCAGCCGTCTGTATGGAGGTATACACTACAAACCAGCCATTGTAAATGGCGTTGATCAGGGTAAAAAAATTGGTCATCACATTCTAAATACCATCCGCTTTAGCAAGTCATAAATAATTTTCTACGAAAAAACTTATTTCTCCAAAAGGGTTCTCTGCTTCGGCACCATTGGGTGTTGGTTTTTTGCCATGGTTTATAATTGTGTTTTGATTTTTTCTGTTTTCTATAAATACTTCCATTTCCTGCTTTTATAGTTTGCAAGAAATCCCTTTGATTTATCTAGGGCTGCTGTAAAAAATATTTATCTTGCAGGCAACCAAGTGTAATCCTGTGTATTCTTTATT
>CALJKQ010000243.1 GCA_937973565.1 uncultured Saprospiraceae bacterium
ATGCTAACCACTCGTCAAAGTTCCGTCTTGCTGAAGCAAGATATTTTTTGTCCAATAATTGGCAGAATTCCCAAGCTGTTCTATACTCAATATCAACGTAATGAATATCTCTGATTTGTATTTGTCCTGTCCCGAGTGCAGGATTGTAACTAATATCAGAACTACCTAAATATTTTATATCGTAAGCTTTGTAATCAACCACTTCCATAATTCCATCCATTAAACCAGAAACACTTTGCTCAACAAAGTTACAATAACACCTGGTCGAATCAGAGTTAAAAACCATCATACTATCGAGCATATTAAAGTTATCACAGAAATAAGGTTTTGACAAGGCTACTGAATCTTCCTTCCAGGAATTTAATGTATCATTTAAACCTGAATACACATATTGATATTTTTTAAATTCACTTTTTATATAATCATCATACCTCCTACTATTATCCCCTATGTCTATTTCTGCATCTCTACAAGAAAATAAACTCAATAAAATTATGGTAAGATTTAAAAATGTAAATCTAATATCTCGCACGAACATAACCGCTCCTAAATTTCTCAATATTAGTAACCCATTCATAATTGTTAATCAAATGAGCATCTATGAAATTTAAATGATCCTTCAAACCTTGAAAAAGGACTCTAGCATAGACTGAGCCTAACCAATCAAGTCCAGGAACGCTACACTGCGGAGCCACACCATCATCTTTATAAAATTTATTTACTACTATCATTCTCACCTCCTATCCATCACCCACAAATCATTGTCATACCTGAATTCAGTATGCTCCGGCGTGCCACCATACTTGCCTCCGGTGAGGTATACCTTGTCTTTAAACACGGCGGCAGCAACTCCCCCGCGCGGCAACCAGGGTGCATCGTGAGTTTGCCAGTTCTTACCATCCTCACTGTACAACACCTGGTTGGAAAACAAGCCATTTCGATTGCATCCCAGTAACCAGATTTTATCGTCATAGACCAAAGCCTTGTACCCAAAAAGTTGCTGCCCCGGCAATATTTCCGGTGTCAATGGTTGCCAGTGCAAGGCATCGTCAGAAACCCAAACATCGTTGTCCAATAAAAACAATTTTTCATGGAAGGTCAATACCTGACTTCCACTCCGCTTTCCAAAGGGCAGATGATCTGCCTCCTTCTGCCAATGGATGGCATCAGAAGAACTCCATAGATCATCATACTGTCCTTTGATATCCTCTCCGCCAATGACCCATATCTTATCTTGAAATACAAAAGGGTGGTAAAAAAATCGGTGGGGCAGCTCGCTCTTATCCGCTACCTTCTCCCACTTCCTGAGATCCGTCGTCTTATGCACGGCGGTGGTAAAGGTATTTTTTTCAATGTTGCCTTCAAAGGTGCCTAGCCCATAAACCGCTCCTTTAAATGCTACATAATCGAGAAATGCCTGGTTGCCCACTATATCATCCATGACCGACCGCTGCCACTCTTTCCCATCCATCGAAAACCAAAAGCCATCCGGGTGCAACAACCACAAGGTATCGCCCATGGCCATCATCTGATAGTTGTACGTCTTCTTCCATTGGGCACTGTCCATGAGTTTTGTCCACTGGTATACCGCACTGTCAGACTTATTTGCTTCTTTCGCAGCGTTGGCTTTTGAACTTTGGATACAACCCATAGCTAACCATCCTACTGTGATCAGAAATAAAGTGATGTGGTAAAGATTTTTCATCGCTCATTTCATTTTCAACTAAGCCCCCTTTTCCACATATTCCTTAAATGCATCCATGTACTTCATCGATTGTTTTTTAAACAGGCCTGTCATCAAAAAGCCCAGCACCTTCATAATGCCCCTCATCTCAAAGTAACTGTTGGATGTCTGTTTAACGCTGTTGGCATCTATTTCTTCAAACACCATCTCCACTTCATTATACCCCATGCCACTCTGGTAGCCAAACTTAATTTGCCGCGGCAAGTTCTGCTCCAAAATAGTCTCTGAGATTTTCATTACTTTGCCCTTGTTCAAAAAATAAAAATCGCTCTTTGCCCCTACTTCTCCCGGCACACCCGAAATGTGCTCAATCTTTTCAAGCCCCTCCATCCAGTGTTTCACCCCTTCAGGATCTTTAAATTTTTGCATTACCTCCGCCATGGGCCGGTTGATGGTATTGGATAAAGTGTATTTCATCAGATACTAATTTTTGTGATTAAAGTCTAAACAATGCTTCCTTGGACAAACAAATATATCAAAATTTCAAGCCCTCAATCAGGTTTCACTCCATTAAAAAATTGGTACTCTAATATGCAATATGAATTTAACCCCCTGTCGAGCGGTAAGCGGCTTGTCTAACTGGCGTTAGCCTGGTAGATGAGCGGACATCGGACAGCCGACAGCGGTAAGCCGACAGCGGACAGCCGACAGCGGACAGCCGACAGCGGGCAGCGCCTTACCCAAATTTTTCCTTCAATTTTTTAATCGTAATTCCCATCATCTCCTTCATCACCTCCACATCGATGTCGGACAACTTTTTTACGTAGATACAACTCTTGCCCATGGTAAACTTACCGAGTCGGGACAACAAACCATGATCATCACCCATATAGATGTAAAGCGAAATGGCAGCCTTGCGGGGAGAAAAGCCCACCAGGGGCCAGTCGCCCTCCTGCTTACTCCGATCCGATTTGTAATGATAAACCCCAAATCCGATGATAGAGGGTCCCCACATCTTAGGTTCAAAACCAGTGTATTCCTGCATGATGCGGATCAATTCATAACTGTCCTTTTTCTTTTGGTCGGTATTGGCAAAAGATTCTATAAAGTCGGCCACACTGGCGTCGGTGATTTTGGTTTTGATTTCTGACATGATTGCTTTTTTTATAAATATATACCAAGCATTCTATTGTATAGAAAAAACCAGGCTAATTATGGTAAATAAGATAAATGTTTGGGTGAATATAATTCATTTAACACAATCCCCAATTAACACAAAAAAATCACCTAACGTCTCCCGTCTCGGCTTTCGGTTAGCGGCTTTCGGTTAGCAGCTTTCGGTTAGCGGTTTCCGGTTAGCGGCTTTCAGTTAGTGGCTTTCAGTTAGTGGCTTTCGGTTAGCAGCTTTCGGTTAGCAGCTTTCGGTTAGCGGCTTCCGGTTAGCGGCTTCCGGTTAGCAGCTTTCGGTTAGCGGTTTTCGGATAGCGGTTTTCGGTCAGCAGCTTTCGGTTAGCGGTTTTCGGTCAGCAGCTTTCGGTTAGCGGTCATCATAGGCATGGGCCTTCACGTAGCCCGACAACATAAAAAAGAAATCTACGGCCAGGTAACCATGATTGATCATTTGTTGGGTGTGATCTCCGCCGGAATAAATTTCGAGGATGTGAAACTACAACACCATCAAGGCAGTGCTTCCCCTCGATGCATCTAAAGCCAAAAGATGTCTTTTGGAGTCCTCAAAAGACGAACTTGCGATTGGCCTCATTGACCTTAAATTGTATGGATAAAAAAAGTGCTAGAGATTATTTTCTAAAACCCAACTTACCAATACTTGTATGGCTGATGGTCACAGCTTCCAAAGGCGACATGCCATCAAAGGTCAGGTCCTGCTCCACAAAACTGTATTGTAGTCCTGCAAGGGCTTTCATTTTAGCCAGATCGGCAAAGTCAATCTTACCCTTGCCTACCGGGGCAAAGCGGCCCTGGTCGTCCATATCCTTCAAGTGCCAGGCCTTAAATCTGCCCGGGTATTTTTTGAAATATTGGGCAGGATCAGCACCCGCCTTTACAGCCCAATACAAGTCGATTTCAAAATTGACATATTTGGGATCGGTATTTTGCAACAAATAATCTATAGGCACCAAACCATCGGCGTCGGTTTTAAATTCAAAATCGTGATTGTGGTACAACAGCTTTAAGCCCGCCTTGTGGCACTTTTCTGCCAGCTTATTGACCATGTCCGCCAGGTTTTTGGCTCCTCCCTTCATGCCCATGGTACGACTTTGCGGATCGTAGGTAAAATGTCCCATTGGAGGGATGGGCACTACGAGGTATTCAAACCCTACCTCTTTTACATCTGCAATTGTTTGATCAGCATTGTCGTAGCTGATACCTCCCTGGTGTGAACTTACCGGCACAAGACCAATCTCTGCCAGATAAGCCTTGTATTCAGCAGGTGCCATGCCATTAAATTTTCCATCTGCATAACCGGCGTCCTCAATGTATTTATAGCCTGCGTCACTTATTTGTTTCAACGTTCCTTTGGCATCTTTTTTCATTTCTTCCCGGAAGGTATAAAGGTTTACCCCTCCGTATTTGTCATTGCCCCCCGTAAATGAAGTAAAAAATAAGTAAGCCATAAGGCAAACCACCACAGAAGAAAGAATTCTCATAAATTGAATTTAACGATTGATTAAAAAGATGCGATTTTTCTCAAAAGATCTGTCATCCAATAGCAAACAACATACCCTTTCAAATGGTAACAAATATAAAAAAAGGAAGTCATCAGGCCAAATTGCCCCTATTACTGACGCATTATTTTGTCCATGGCCTTACCCTTAGCTAATTCATCCACAATCTTATCGAGGTAGCGTATTTTTTGCATCAGCGGGTCTTCAATATCTTCTACCCGATAACCACAGATCACCCCGGTAATTTTGTGCGCATTCGCATTCAATTGAGGAGCCTGAGCAAAAAAGGTCTCAAAATCCGTTTTATCACTCAAAATCCGCTCGAGATCTGCTGCATTGTAACCCGTCAACCAAAAAATCAGGTCATCCAATTCCTCCCTGGTTCTCCCCTTCTTCTCTGCCTTAGCCACATAATGCGGATATACACTGGCAAATGACATCTTAAAAACTTTCGTGTTTTGCATACTTGGATTTTGGGACAAAATAAAGAAAAAGGTGTGGGATAAACCACACATTTCAATGGGATCCTCGTTAATATGAGTCATTAAGAGTTGGTACACTCACATAATTTGGCCCACTCTACATAGTTCGGATTTGGTTTGTCTCCTATCAATGAGTTAAGTAGTAAAGGAGGGATTGTGCCTCTCACCATCTTTGAACCACAGATTTGACGGATGGTGGGATGGACACGGATTTGGATTTTGCCGATAAATGGAAAAACTTCGAAACATGTATTACTACTTGCCTGCAGGCGTTATACACTTTGACACAGCATTCTTTGGGCTTCTTAGGCTTCTCCTTCCTCTATAACACCAGTCTCTTAAACGTCATAGACTTACTCCCAAAATTGATCAACAGCCCAACCTCCATCCGGTAGGCTTTGAGGTAGTTTAGTATCTGTGCCAAATGCACATCCTGTAGTTCAATGACAGCTTTGATTTCTACCACGATTTTATCTTCTACTATAAAATCAGCCCTTCTTGTCCCAATAGGTTCCTCCAGATCTTTGTAGTAAATATCCATTTCGATTTCACGCTGGTAATTCAACCCTTTTGCCCACAACTCATAGGCCAGCGCCCTTTGATAAATCACCTCCTGGAACCCATTTCCCAAAAATCCGTGCACCTCAAAAGATGCCCCAATGATCTTTTCCGTAATGTCCTTGTACTTCAATTTTTCCATAAGCGTATATATAAATATTAATTATTACTCCATGAAATCCCAAAATCCGTGTAATCCGTGTAATCCGTATAATCCGTGGTTCAGACAACTGACGACAACTCCCTTCCCTTTACCCCGCCCCTGATCCTTTCTCTTTCAAAGGAGTAACAAAATTATTATGTTCTTCCTATGTTGTCAATAGCCCGTAGAGTTTGGTTCTTCAGCCAACTCTCCCAGTACCTTCTTCGCTTTCACCAACGGCTCCCACTCTCTCCCACTGAATATCATGCGGAACCAGCGCTTTTCACTGTTCTCCATCTTTATGTTGAGAAACAACCACAGAGTAATGGCTACCAATAAAATCACTACGGCAAGAAGGAATGCTCCTGCAATGGGAGTTAACTGTTGTATAAACGTTTCCGTCCACCAAAAGCAGGCCCACAAAGGCAATTGAAGGATTAGTACCCGGGTCACCCACAAAGTCGAAAGGGTGAGCTTCGCTATTCGTTGCTGCGTGTCTGCTACTGCTTCGCTAATATCGGTCTGGTAGATCAAAATCAATTGATATGTATAGATACCGATGGCCACTTTGGTTATGAGACTTTGCAGCAGGGCAGAAACCCAAAAGTAAGGGCTCGCAAAATCAAAAGTGGCTATCAAAAGGCTGTCTACAAACAAAATCCAGAGGATACCTACCACGAGGGCAAATTTTTTGATGAGCCGCATGGAAGCAAATAAATGGTACACTTTCATCTTAGCCACTTCCAAGGCTAAATTTTGGTTGATTTTGATATGTTGCTGAATGGCTACATGTTGTTCCTGCCATTTTACTGTAAGCTCTTGAATGTTCATATGATTAGTATTTATAATTTGTTAGCAATTGATTTTAAGTAAGTTTTTATTCGATTAAGACGAGTCGACACATTGGTTTCCGTATAGCCCATGATCGTCCCGATTTCTTTATGGGTCTTACCTTCCAGGTGCAAAACCAGGATAGCCCGATCCAGCTCCTTTAGTTGCTGAATCATTTGGTACAGCGCATCCAATTGATCATCTTGCGTATTTTGCTCCGGGTAAAGGATAGGCTCAATCGAACGGCTGTCTTTGGTTTGTGTCTTTACTTTCCGATATGCCGAGATACAGGTATTTAGGGCTATTCGGTAAACCCAGGTGCTTTCCGCGTAGGCATCTTTGTATGTATCGAAACTTCGCCATAATTGAAGGCAGATGTCCTGCACCCTATCATCTCTTTCCTGATCTTTGCCATAAGCACGTGCTACTTTATAAATAATTCCCTTGTGCCGCTCTAAAAGTGCAAGGTAGGCTTTGTTCTTTGCCGCTTCTATATCGCTTTTGATGGTCAATTTTTTGTTTATTCTATTATTCGCCTTCGATCACCAAAAGTCACAAAGATTCCTACTTTTTTTTACCAATCAATTTATTTTGCAGAAATTTCTTGTCGTGAACATCCTCACATCTTTCAATTGCACGCTGTAAGAATCGATTACTACTATCATTATCGCCCAGCATTGAATACATCTCAGCCAGGGTGGCATCAACCAAATAATGGTGCGCTGCTGATAATTCTGTTTTTAGGTTTTCTATTTCAGCAACCAGGGCCAGGTCAGGTCTGTGATAAAGAGCCGCTGTCAATGCCTGAAGTTTTAGCATCCCATTTTTGTTGTCCAACGAATGCCACTTTGTATACAGGTCCTCTATTTGATGCCAGGGTGTTTCATCAAACGATGGAGCCATGGTATGCAGCGATGCAATGATGGCTTCCAGGTAGCGGGTATTGAGCTCATCCTCAGGTTTGGCCAATTTCAAATGATAACATCCGGCCTTGATCAACGCTTTGTCCCATAAACTACGATCCTGATGCTCTATCGAAATTCTTATGCCTTCTGCATCCAGCCTTGCCGGGAAACGACTCAGGTGAAAATAAAATAACGACATAAGGCCATGACTTTCTGATGAACTTGAGATTTCCATCACCGTGCTAAGCAACCGGACTGCCTCGTAACACATAGTCATGTCAATGCCATTTTCGGGTTTTGCCGATTTATATCCCTCGTTGAATAAAGCGTACAATACTTCGTGAATGGTAGACTTGTGGTCAGCCATTTGGCTGTCGTCCCATTTTATATTTTGCCAGCTTTTTTCAGCCGCCAACTTTTGTTTGTTGCGGTACAGACTTTTTCGCACGGCCTCATATTGCACATCCATGGCTTTGGCCAATTCATAAGGAGAAAATCCACACAATATGTGTAAAGTAGTGATGATCCGATCCCGGGTACTCAGTGGCAAGTTGACGCACAGCAATAATAATGCGAGCTGACTGTCTCTGATGTAAACTTCTGTCTCCTTTGGCAACCCACCTTCTTCTTTCAGCATTTCACCACCATCCAAAGAAGTTATTCTTTTCATCCTTCTTTGTTGATTTATAAGCTTCCTTCTGGCCACCGTCAACAACCAGGCTTCCGGTACATTGGGTACTCCTGAAAACCGCCACCTGATCAATGCAGCTTCAAAGGCATCCTGCACAGCATCCAGTATTTCTTCTATTTTATCAACCCCAAACTGGCGGGTCAATACAGCCACCACCTTTCCCGAAACTTGTCGGAAAAGGTGGTCTGTCTGCTGTTCGATCGAAGGCATCCCCTCAGGCATGCTCCTCGGTCTGAATCACCTCTCTGAGTTCCAGCGTGGCACCCAGGTCCAGCGCCGGACAACCCTTCGCAATCTCCGTCGCTTCCTCCAATGAAGAAGCAATCAGAAAATAATAACCGCTGATGCATTCCTTGCTCTCAATAAAAGGCCCATCCTTCACCAGTCGCTCCTTTCCGTGTAAAGTGATGCCTGCACCCTCCAAAGGGTTACCGTCCTTAAACTGCCCTTTCGCCAGCAAGGTCTCCACCCAATCCATGTGCTTCTGGATATCAGCCTGCATGTCGTCCAAACTCATTTGTCCATAATCTGCATTCTCCCTGATCAACATTAAAAATTCTTTCATTAGTCTTGTTTTAAAGTGTTAAAATAATTGATTTCAATATATTGACACATAGGGTGAGGAAAATGGGACAACGGGCGGAGATTTTACGTTTATATTTCCATTTGCTTTGACTCTCCCTAAAAATATGAACATAGACCCCGCATCAGTAAACTGATGCGGGGGCACCATATGAACATATGAACATATTTCACTGGATGCTCTGTTGCCGGTTGCTCTGTTGCCGGTTGCTCCGTTGCCCAATGAACTTTTTCTCTTAAACATTTGTTTCAACAAACAAACTAGCAATCATGGACCGCAAAGACTTTATCCGCAAAAGCCTCCTGGGCACAGGCATACTGGTAACGGGAGCAGGAAGCATTAAGGCGCTTACCAACGACATCGATGAATTGACGCCTCTGGAACCCATGAAAGACAATTCCATTCTGGGATTTAACCATATTCCTAATACCCAATCCACCATCATGAACAATACCGTTTTACATAAAGCCAATACCAGAGGTCGCGCCGACCACGGCTGGTTGCAGAGTTACCATACTTTTAGTTTTGCCAATTATTACAATCCTGAGCGCATGCACTTTGGGGTTTTGCGCGTACTCAATGATGACACGGTACAAGGAGGTATGGGTTTTGGTACCCACCCACACGACAACATGGAAATCATCAGCATTCCTTTAGAGGGTGATCTTGAACACAAAGACTCCATGGGCAACATAGCCGTCATCAGAAATGGCGATGTACAAGTGATGAGTGCAGGCACCGGTATTACCCACAGTGAATACAACAAAAACAGGGACCTTACGGTAAAATTCCTCCAGATCTGGGTCTTCCCCAATAAAAAAAATGTTACCCCCCGTTACGACCAAATCACCTTAAAAGCTGAAGATCGCCACAATCAACTTCAGCAAATTCTATCACCCAATCCCAATGATGCCGGTGTATGGATCCACCAGGATGCCTGGTTTCACCTCGGTCAGTTTGATGCCGATAAAGGCAGCAGTTATAGTCTTAAAAAACCGGGAAATGGCATCTATGCCTTCGTCCTTAGCGGCTCCTTCGACCTCGGAGGGCAAATCCTCGAAAAACGCTACGGCCTGGGCATCTGGGATGTAAATCAAATCGAACTGAAAGCATTGGCCTCCGGTGGAGAAATCCTCCTCATGGAAGTACCGATGGCTATGTAAGATTGATGGGGCGCAACATATTGCATCCCGACATACCTTTCATAAAGACATGACCAATAAACCTCATAAAACTGACGCGAATCAGCAATTTTTAGCATTAGTCAGTTAATTTTGTATCAGTCTTCTTTCAAAAGAGAAGGATTTTCAGTCATGATTTATGCCCGCTCTTTTTGTTTGTTTCTTGCCTTGATTTTAATTCTGGATTCATGTGCAGAAAAAAAGACTTATTTTGAAGTTTCAGAACAAAAAATTACGGAGGCGGTCTATGCTTCCGGCGTCGTAAAAGCCAAAGATCAATATGAGGTATATGCCCTCAATCAAGGGCTTATTCAGGCCGTTAATGTTCAGCCCGGGGATTTAATAAAAAAAGGACAAACCCTTTTCACCCTGCAGGATTTGGCCCCTAAGCTCTTATCAGAAAACGCAAAATTACTGGCAGATTATAGCACCTGGAAAAGTAAAGAGGATCAGCTTGACGACATAAAGGCCAACATCGAAGTAGCCCGGAAAAAACTTCAAAATGATTCTCTGCTCTATGAAAGACAAAAAGAATTGTGGTCTCAGGGTATAGGCAGTAAAGTAGACTACGAACAAAGAATCCTGCAGTTGGAATCTTCCAGAGCCAATCTCAAATCGCTTTCCGCCAGGTTAAGAGATAGCCAGAAAGAGCTCAATTTTCTAAGACAACAAAGTACCGGACAATGGAAGATTAGTTCTCAAAACCTTAGCGATTTTACCATTAAAAGTAAATTGTCAGGAAGGGTGTATGATATCAAAGCAACGCCAGGTGAAATGGCCATCATGGGCAGACCACTGGCATTGATAGGATCCGCAGATCAATTTTTATTGGAATTTCAGGTTGACGAAAAAGACATTACAAAAATTAAACTGAAACAACGTGTAAAGGTGAGGATGGACGCCTATGACAACCAGATCTTCGATGCAGAAATCAGTCATATCCACCCCTTGATGGATGAAAAATCGCGAAGTTTTACCTTGGAAGCCACCTTTATTAATCCTCCCCAAAATCTTTATCCCTACCTTACGGCAGAAGCTAATATCATCATTGCTGAAAAAGAAAAGGCCCTGGTTGTGCCTCGCTCCTATTTAATCAACGACTCCCTGGTTTTGGCCGAAAATCAAAATGAAGTTAAGGTTAAAATCGGACTCAAAGATTACCAAATGGCAGAAATTACAATAGGCCTGAAAAAGGGTGATAAAATTTTGAAGAAGGAATGAAAATCACTTCGGTCAATGCGCAGATAGCCATTTCACTCATGCAGGCAAGATGGCAACAAACCCTGGTCGCTGCTGTAGGTGTTACTTTTTCCATAACCATGTTTATTACATTGTTGGGATTTATGAACGGTCTTAATGAAATGCTCGATGGCCTTATCCTCAACCGGACCGCCCACGTCAGGTTATTCAACGACCTTCAATCCAACAAATCTCAGCCCCTTACCATAGGCAAAGACACCCTGAAGGCATATGCCTTTATTCATTCCGTAAAAGCTACCCAAGTCAGACGCGATATTTATAACAGCGGTCAGATTATGACCTATCTCCAAAACAATAATGAAGTGCTGGGTGTGAGTCCACGCTTAAATGCACAAATTCTCTATAATGCGGGTACCATAGATATTACCGGCGTATTAAATGGCATTGATGCGAATGCAGAATCTGCCCTTTTTCATTTCACAGATTATATTTCCGGCGGTGATGCCAGAGACCTTTCAACGGTTCCCAATGCAGTAATCCTTGGCAAAGGTGTAGCCAACCTGCTTCAGGCTGAAGTGGATGATGTCATCCAGGTGACTACCTCAACAGGCAATCGTTTGAGTTTAAAGGTGGTGGCCTATTTTCAGTCCGGCATAGCCGATTACGACAAGGTGCAAAGTTTTGTGGCACTGGAAACAGTACAAAAATTATTGGGCGTTTCAAGTGGTTACATGAGCGATATTCAAATCAAATTGAAAGACCTCAACAATGCCCCGGCCTTTGCCAAAGAAATTTCTTCGATTTTTAAAGTCAATGCAGAAGACATCCAAACCGCCAATGCCCAATTCGAAACAGGATCCTTTATTCGTTCTCTGATTTCCTATGTAGTGGGCATCACCCTGCTGATTGTAGCCGGCTTTGGCATCTACAACATCCTCAATATGCTGATATATGAAAAACTGGACTCTATAGCCATACTGAAGGCTACCGGATTTTCAGGCAGCGACGTACGCTACATCTTTATGTTCATTGCTCTGAGCATAGGTTTCCTGGGAGGTCTGGCCGGTCTGGGTTTTGGATACATCATGCTGCGCATCATAGATCAGGTGCCCTTTACCACGGCGGCACTACCCACCATTGATACGTATCCCATTAGTTACAATCCTGCCTTCTTTTTCATTGGCATCATATTTTCCATTGCAACCACTTTTTTCGCAGGATTTTTCCCCGCAAGGAAAGCCAGTACAGTGGATCCTGTCATCATAATTCGGGGAAAATGAGCAACAAGGTTCTCGAAACAAAATCCATTGAAAAATATTTCAATGATCCCATCAGGGTAAAGGTGCTGGAATCCATCAATTTCAGTATAGATCGGGGTGAATTTGTGTCCATCACCGGAAAATCGGGCTGTGGGAAATCTACCCTGCTTTACATCCTGAGCACAATGGATACGGATTATGAGGGTAGTTTGTATTTAGACAATCAGCTGACCACCGGAAAAAAAGATAATACACTTTCTGTGATCCGCAATGAAAAGATTGGCTTTGTTTTTCAGTTCCACTATTTGCTCAATGAATTTTCTGTTTTGAAAAACGTAATGCTCCCGGCATTAAAACTGGCCAAAAAAAGTTATGAAGAAATAGAAGCCGATGCCATCACACAATTAAAAATGTTGGGTATGGAAAACAAGGCATTAAAAAACGCCAATCAACTTTCCGGTGGTGAGAAACAGCGCGTTGCCATAGCCAGAGCCCTCATCAACAATCCCTTGATCATCATGGGCGACGAACCTACCGGTAATCTCGACAATAAAAATTCTGAAATCGTATTCGATATATTTCAGGAACTGAGCAAAACCAATCATCAAACCCTGCTCATTGTTACCCACGACCAACAATTTGCCGCGCGCACTGATAGACAGCTGGTGATGGAAGATGGACGGTTGGTTTAACTTGCGGTGCTTACGCCCTTTTTCCCATGCCCATGATGGATCATCACCCGTCAGAGTCAAACCTCTATGATTTCCATGATTTTTGATGGGTAACGGTTTTATGTAAAACTCCCTGCCGTTAGTCTGACATCTTTGTAAAAAAGAAGTCATGAGGTTCAGTGGTATTTTCATCATTTGTTTTTCATTTGCCTGCACAGGATTCGGGCAAATACATGTATCCCAACAAGTACTTGCCTCCGGTGGAGCCGATGCCAAATCAGCAAAATTAAGTGTGAGCAGCACCTTGGGCGAAACCTTCATATATGGAGGCAGTACAGACAATTACTTCTATTGTCAGGGCTTCCATGGTGGCAATGAAGCCATCGTTACGGCTGTATTTGATACAGAAGCAGCCGACCTTGACCTCAAATACTTCCCCAATCCCAGCCACGACTTCCTGCAATTGCGTTGGCAAAATGCAGGCTTGATTTCACGTCTCAGCTTGCTTGATGAAAAAGGTGCCATGGTTATGCAGACCGATATTTCTGAGCAGGAAAACCAGGCTACTTTGGATTTGAGAACCTTGATCTCCGGCAAATACATACTCCTTATCAATGATAAAACCAACCGGACTTTTTCGGCAGGTTGGATCGTATTCACAAGATAAACCATCAACAATGAAAACTTTATTTTCCCTGCTTTTTGTCCTGACCTTTACGTGCGTGGGACTCTATGCCCAGACTCCCAACGTGATCAACTACCAGGCTTCCATCAAAGACGAAAATGGCAAGCCCCTGGCTAATGAAACCGTAAGTGTCAGCATCAACATAACCACCAACGGCGGCAGTTTCAGTGACACCCAATCTGCTACTACCAATGAATTTGGAGTTGTCAATCTCCAATTGGGTGGTCCGGCATTAAAAGCCATAGACTGGTCCAAAGGTGGATCCAGTTATTCTATTTCAGTATCCAGCAATAAAGGAAGCATCGATCTGGGCTCATTCAACATGGCCACTGTTCCCTATGCACTCTATGCAGAAAAATCCGGTAGTTCTTTACCCGACCCGGCACCCAAACACCAGTGGGATGGTACCTCCATCCGTTTTGAAAATCCGGATGGCAGTTACGGTCCATGGGTTGACCTCAAAGGTGCTCAGGGAAACAGCGTTACGGTTGTTGGTTCTGTAGCAACACCCGGAGACCTCCCTCAAAACTACCAGGGTAATATTGGAGATCTTATTGTGGTATTGTCGGATGGCGGCGGCTACGTATGGGATGGAAATAAGTGGGTAAACTTAGGCAAAATACAAGGTCCTCAGGGACCCAAAGGCGATAAAGGCGATAAAGGTGAAAAAGGTGATCAGGGATTACAAGGCGCTACCGGTGCCCAGGGACCCGCAGGACCTACCGGACCCAAAGGCGACACAGGCCCGCAAGGGCCACAAGGTGCTCAGGGACCTCAGGGTGCTACAGGAGCCCAAGGTCCTGCCGGAACCGGAGTGAGCATTGTAGGTACAGTACCCAACCCAAATGCCCTGCCTGCCAATTATTCAGGAAATGTGGGCGATATGTATATTTCATTGAGCAATGGTATCGGTTATCTTTGGAATGGAAGTTCATGGAATGGAGTGGGACAAATCCAGGGTCCAACAGGACCTCAAGGACCACAAGGACCAGCCGGACCTACAGGTGCCACCGGTCCGCAAGGACCCGCGGGAGCCATCGGAGCTACGGGCGCGCAAGGACCTGCCGGACCCCAAGGACCTGCCGGACCAACGGGGGCTACCGGAGCAGTTGGACCTCAGGGTCCACAAGGCCTTCAGGGCTTACAAGGTGCCACAGGGCTCCAAGGCCCAGCCGGACCTACAGGACCGCAGGGCGCCAAAGGGGATAAAGGAGATAAAGGAGATACCGGGGCAACCGGCGCACAGGGAGCACAAGGACCCGCAGGGCCACAGGGACCCGCAGGGCCTACAGGAGCTACAGGCGCAACTGGAGCTGTAGGACCCGCTGGTGCTACTGGCCCGGCAGGTGCTACCGGTCCTGCAGGACCAACGGGTGCCAAAGGGGACAAAGGAGATAAAGGAGACACAGGAGCCACCGGACCACAAGGAGCACAAGGACCGGCAGGGCCTACAGGAGCAACAGGGGCCACCGGTGCCAAGGGAGATAAAGGTGATAAGGGAGATACAGGTCCAGCAGGGCCCCAAGGCACAGCAGGACCCCAAGGCGTACCTGGTGCAGCGGGAGCCACTGGTCCAGCCGGTGCTACCGGACCAGCAGGGGCCAAAGGTGATAAAGGTGATCCAGGACCACAGGGTGCCACAGGAGCTACTGGACCTGCGGGTGCTACAGGACCAGCAGGGGCAAAAGGAGACAAAGGTGATCCCGGGCCCATTGGACCTCAGGGTGCCACCGGGGCTGTGGGTCCCAAAGGAGATAAAGGAGATACGGGTCCCATTGGCCCACAGGGACCCACAGGACCAGCCGGTTCATACACTGCGGGTACAGGCATTTCTATAGCCTCTGGTACAATCACCAATACAGGAGATACCAATGCCAATGATGATGTGAACAACAACGACCAGGCCGGAGGAGATCTTTCAGGTACGTTTGGTAACCTTACCGTTAATAAACTAAAAAACATCAACCTGCCTGCAGGTACACCTCAGTCAGGACAAATCTTGCTTTACAATGGCACTGCATGGACATACCTGACGCCTCCGGGTTCAACCCCTTACACAGCAGGTACGGGGATCGGCATTGCCAATAATACCATCACCAATACCGGTGATACCAATGGAAATGATGACCTGACCAACTCAACCAACTTTGATGGGGATATCTCAGGCACCTATGGCAATATATCCGTGAATAAAATAAAAGGTAAAACCATTTCTACCACTGTACCCACAGAAGGTCAGGTATTGACTTATTCAGGTGGACAGTGGAAGCCGGTGACACCTTCCACAAGCAGCGGCGGGGGAAATGTTTTGGCCGGTGCTGTTAACTCCAACGGAGCCGTTGCCTATTCCAATGGTCTGACCATTACTACACAAAGTGACAATGTAGTGATAACAGTGACAGGCACTTCCCTTACAGCCAGCAACAATGCGATAGTGGTTACTTCGAGAACAACTGCCAAAGCCTATGAGGTAAGTTATTCCGGTGGAGCAGCCATCATACATGCCACCTCCGGTTCTGCATGGCCATGTGCATTCATTGTTTCGTTATGATGCCCCGCATTAAAATTAAACTTACGGTACAATGCCCATTGATTTGGGTAATATACCTCTTTATGAGTGTCCTTGCCCCCATACAAAGGGCAGGGGCACAAAATAAAGTTACACTCAAAGGAAATATAACCGCAGGTGGTGAAGTTTACGATGTGAATGGTATCAGCAATCGGAGAAGTCCCTATAGCTATTCGTTGTCCGGGAGCGTAACATTCGCTTACAAAGGAATCAACATTCCGATCACTGGCAGCTATCGCAATGCACAATTTAGTTATGACTATACTTTCAATCGACTGGGCATTAGTCCCAGCTACAAATGGGTAAAACTACACCTGGGTTGGAGTAACATCAACTATTCTGCCTATACCTTATCGGGTCGTACATTCTTTGGCGTTGGTCTTGAACTGACTCCGGGCAAATGGTACTTTTCTGCTCTGAAAGGTAAGTTTCAGAATCCTTTGGCCATCCGGGATACACTGGTGTATGGTGCCAATCTTATACCCGGATATGAAAGAAACATCGAGGGTGCCAAATTGGGCTTCCGCAAAGGTAAAAGCAAATTGGAATTGATGGCTGTGCATACCTATGATGACCTCAATGGGCCTGTCCCTACAGGAGACGTAAATCAACTCTATGGCTATCAGGTGCTCACACCCAAAGAGAATCTCACCCTGGGTATCAATGCCGGCTTGGAATTGTTTAAAAGGATAGAATTTTTTGTCAATACAGGCATCTCTGCATTCACAGCAGATGCCCAGGACACCTTCACCATTAAGTATGGCAATGAAGTACCTGAATTTGCCAAAGATATTTTTCAAGCCAATTCAACCAGTCGGTTTTCACTGGCTGGAGATGGAGGGATTAACCTGAGAATCAAGTCCAACAAAATCGGTTTTAAATACAGAAGAGTAGATCCATTCTACAGTAACCTCGCAGCCAATTTTTTTCAAAATGACTTAGAGCAGATAACTTTTACCACTGGACTCAATTTATTCCAACGCAAACTTCGATTCGATGGTCAATTGGGTATGGAACACAACAATCTCACCCAATTGAGAAGTCAAACAGCCAATAGGATTATAGGCAACGCAGGATTGAATTTTATTCCTTCTGAACAATGGCATGTGGGTATACGATATACCAATTACCAGACAGAATCCATGAATGAAATTCTTCAACTCAACGACACCCTAAGATTCGTTACTGTATCGACTCAATACGGTCTAAATGCCGATTATACGATACCGGGAAAACTACAACGCAAAAATTTCAACCTTTATATCAACTACAACACGGTCAGAGACGAAAGCGAAACCCAGGGTCTGGGAGATATCAATGTATTCACGGCAGGCATTACGCATGGCCTCACCTTTACCCAAAAAGAGCTCAGCTTTTATCCCTCCTTCAATTACAATGTTTATCAATACAGAAATGTAGACCAAACCCGCTATGGTTTTGGCCTGAGGGTAAGTAAAAAAATGTTGGATAAAAAACTAATGGTCAATGTAGGTGGTCAATTGTTTATCAACGAGTACAATGGCCTAAATGATGGCACCTCCTCCAATTTTTCGCTAAATGGAAATTATCGATTTACGCCCAAACAGTCGCTTACACTAACGACCCTTTACCGAATCAACAATAGCGTGGTCAACCCATCCTATACAGAATGGAGAAGCACCCTGAAATTCTCCCAAAGTTTTTAAAATATAATTTGGAATGATGAGAACTTACATTGATAAAATTGCACAGAAAACTATCGCCATTGCAGCACTGGTTGTCTTATCTTTGCCTCTTTTCGGACAAAGACCACTGGAAGTAATCATCAATTTTGCACCACCCTATCCACGTGAGTTCACGGCCTATTTCAACAATCCACAAGCTTATTCCATCACTGCCATCAACTACACAGAACAGGAAGTCACCGTATATTTTTTAGGTGAAATCAGGGGTGTTTCCAACGGCGTATTAATCAGAACACTGCCTTCTCTCAGAGCTGATATCCCAGTAACCATTCCCCCTCTGGGAGTAGTCAATCTCAATGGAGAAGAAATTGCTGGTCTATACAACAATGCTACTTCTGATGATCTGGAAATCATTGGCATTCCTCCGCAGGAACTCAATGTCAATGGCATGTTGCCGGAAGGTGAATATGTCTGGTGCATCAATGCATATGAATTCAACGCCAACAATTTGCCACTGTCCTCCGGATGTACCGCTCCCTTTTCCATCTATTATGGAGATCAGCTCAACATCATCAGTCCTTATCAGGATGAAGTAGTAACCACAGATGTATTCAATATTTTCTGGGATCCGGTAATTACAGATCCAGCAAAAAGGGATCAGTTGGAATACGAAATCAAAATTATTGACCTGACTGAATATCCGCAGAGCGACCTTGATCTCCTTTTCCTGGACGGAAGCGCACAAGCTCTGCTCGATAAAATTGTTTACGAAGAAAATTACATTTACAATGGCGATGGTTCTGATTGGGCTATGACCGAAGGGCACCAGTACGGTTTGAGAATCAGGGCCACCGACCCTTTCAATGAAGTACAGTTTGGCAACAACGGCTATTCAGAAATCAGGACATTTTGGTTTGGTTTCAATCCCAATGAAGGAGAAGCAGAAGACCCTCCTGTAAATCAGGCTGCCGATTGTTTTCAGGATTGCCACTACACAGCCAATATCAACACCAACAATGCACCCAATCCGGCTGCTTTTTCGGAATGGCAGATCGGGCATTTTACCATGAAGGAAATTGACATTACCCAAAACAATGGCATTTCACTGGATGGTACTGCTGCAATAGAAATCCCTTGGCTCAACAACCAGAAAATTGCGGTTGCTTTTCACAACCTGAAAGTAAATGCTTCAGGCAGAGTGTATGAGGGCTTTGCCAAAGCCATCGACGAAAGTGGAGGTGCCTATGATCTGGGAGATGTCTACAATACATTGTTTGTTGGCAAGTCAGAATGTCCCTCTGCCACACTCGCGGCGCTATCTGACGATATTTCAACCGCCAGAAGTCTCTACAACCTGACCACCAATCAACCGGCAGGCGTTCCCCTCGGAATCAACCAAGACCTGGAAGGCAGACAATTTACCATTGGCATCATCGATATGAAATTTGAGTCAGACCGTGCTTCCATCGCTTTGATCAATGTGATGGAACTCCAGGGCTTGGCAGAAAATTTTTGGGTGTCTATCGCCGGCAATGACATTTGTCTGAATCCTGATGGCCTGGGTGGCGAATACATCCTTTACCAGGCATTCGAAAAAAGAGGAAGTGGCCTGGGTGATCTGGATATTAAAACCTATGGAGGACTGGGCGATGATCAAACCATCAAAGACAATTATTGCTACATCGAAATGAACTGTGAAGGGATGAAATCAATGGCCATCCGGGGAGAACTCGCCTTCGACAGAAGCCTGATTGTACCCGACAACAACGGCAATATTGGCAACGGAAAAGCCAAGGGAAGATTCAGCATGACCCTCGATAAAAGAAATGATCCCGCCACTTCCTTGTATGCCTACAACAACAATGAAGCCATGACCGGCACCCATTTGATGTTTGGCTTCGACATGGATCCTTTTCAGGTAACAGGACTTGCCGGCTGGACCTTTGAACCTGCACAAGATGCTTATCTCGACCTGTCAGACCTGGAAAATCCGGACTTAATGCAATTTCCCGAAGGCTATAATACCCAGGAAATCTATGGCAACGACCCCTCATTGATCACCACCTGGAGAGGTGTCTTTATTAAAAATATTGAAATCAAAAGTCCTAAAGAATTTACCAACGGTACCCGAAGAGGCGCTTTTGCCCAAAACATTATCTTTGATCCCACCCTTACCATGGACATAGGCGTCACAGGTTTATTGGAAACAGGTGACGGCAACCTGAGTGGCTGGGGTTTCTCCATCGATACTTTCAAAATTGAAATCGTTCAAAACGATTTTATAAGTGGAGGTTTATATGGAGGGATCAATCCTCCCATCACAGGAGATGGCGACTATTTGAAATACAAAGCCATCTTATCGAAAGAGGAGAACAATAAATTCAATTTTACCGCTATAGCCCTGCCCGACTCATTAATCTCTGTGCCTATTTCACTGGCCAAAGCTGCACTTTGTCCCAACTCTTATGTACAATTTACGATAGGAGAAAATGGTGCAGAGGTAGGTACCTTCCTCAAAGGACAGATGGTCATCGATGTGATGGAAAATCTTCCCGCTTCTATTGAAGTACCGGATGCGATACCTGGTCTGGTCATCAGACTGGCCGATTTTCAATTCAATTACAACTCTACCCAGGGCTTTGTTACTGAAAGCATGGTCAGTGACGGCACCCACAGTTGTTTTGGTTTCGGCATCGATCTGGCGGATGCTACCTGTGGTGATTTGTATACAGGCCCCATTGCCGAGTTCGAAGGATTTGAAGGTTACGAATACGATGTAAGTGACCTGGATGAAATGCTTACCAATGGCCTGCCCGATGAACCTTCCATGCAGGAAAATATGGATGGCTTTCCCATATCCATCAACGACATTGCCATTGGATTTTCCGGCGGAGAAGTATCCATTGATTTTGACCTGGATGTGAGTTTAAGCACCGATATGTTCGACTTTATGATCGGTGCCAGAATCAATGTATGGAATTCACTTACGACCAACAACAAAGGCATCACAAGATTTAAACCCAATCGAATCGGTTTGGAATGCGGCAGATTTGGCGGCTCAGGAGGAGACGGCATTGGCTTTGATCCTTTTGTAGTAAAAGGAGAAGTCTGCCTTACCAATAATGAAGACGGCACCAAAGGTTTCCATGGCGATATAGAATTGACCTTAGGTACCTTTACAGCTTCCCTGATAGCAGGCTTTGGCAAGTATGGTACACCGGATGCCGGAGAATTCGGAAGTAGGCGATACTATGGTTACTGGTATTTTGATGGTATGTTCAGGTTGTCTATTCCACCTCCCGTTTCTGGCATCGATGTGGTACCACCCTACAATCTCATCCATTTCTGCGGTTTGGGTGGAGGGGTTTACTGGAATGCAACAGCACCGGAATTTGTAGTGACCATGGATCAAATCACCAATCCCGATCCTACTCCAACTGGGAATTCGAGGCCTACACCTGTTTACGGTAATAGAATCCTCAAGTTCAATACCAGTTGGAACATTGCAGCCGATCAGGTCTTTATGATTGACCCTTATGTATATGGTGAATGGAACATAAATACAGGCCTTCGCTCTCTTGGCTTCGGCGGAGATTTCTGGTCAATGGCGGTAAGCTATGCGCAAAGAAATGATGCGCGTTTATATGGAAGTTCGAGTACCACGGTAACCTTTACGGATAATGGCAGCGGTGGTAAAAAAGTATGTTTATTAGGTGAGAATACCATCAATGCAAATATCATTCCCAATCTACTTTACGGAGCAGGTTTAAACAAACGATTGATTCGATCCGGCTTTGCCATCGGCCCCGAAAGCGAATTTCCGGGAGAAGACAGCAACAGTGACAATGACGATATCTTTTGGTTTTTCAATGCAGGCAACCCATACATCAACGATATGGGAGGTGTAGTCTTTGACCTTCCGGGCTTTAACCTTTCTCAAAATAAAAAAACCGGCAACCACCTGGGTATCGACGCAGGATTCAGTGCCATGATGTACCTGATGACCGGTCAGAATATACCGGGTGAGCTGCCTCCTCCACCGGGAGCCGTGGCTACCCTTTTCGGACTTCAATCTTCAGATGAAGGAAGTTTTGACGGCGGCAATAAGGAAGACGAAAGAAATCCGGCACAGGCTTCAGGAGGCCACGGCATCGTTTTGGGATCCCATGTTACAGCTTCCTGCGAGGTTCGGGCCATCTTTTATGCCAGCCTCTCGATTTTTACCGGTTTTGATATCATGCTGGTCAACCTCGATGGACAATCCTGTTATACATCAAACGGCGTTGTAAATGATCCGGGAGTAAATGGCTGGTACGGTACAGGTAGAGCTTACGCTGGATTGGAAGGCGCCATTGGGGTAAAGGGAAAAATCCTGGGCAAAGAGATCGATGTAAAAATCATTCAATTGATTGCTGCTATGATGCTGGAAGCCGGCGGACCCGACCCCATGTGGCTCGATGGAAGGTCTATGCTTCAATACAATTTACTGGGAGGTACCATCAAAGGAACTTCCCGCATGATGATTTCTATCGGAGACAAATGTGTACCGCCTCAGACAAGTCCTTTCGATTTTCCGGTGATTGCAGAATACTATCCGAATGAAGATGACAATACAGACATTGATCCGGGTGTGAGGCCCAGTGTGAGTTTTACCGTGCCCATTGATGAGTGGATGAGCATTCCCGATGTGGATGGAAAAATCCACGAAATCAAACCCATCCTGGATAAGTTTGAACTGACCGCTGAGTGCAATAATTGCTCTTCTGCGCAAAGAGATACAGACTACGATTTATTGGCTGAAGATGGCAGAAGTGCTACCTACAAACCAAGAAATCTTTTGGGCCCCACCAATGGTGCGCAAAATGGAAAAGAATACAAAATGAAAATTGTCGTCAAAGCCCTTGAAAAAAGGAACAACGGCAATGAAGTGTTGGTTTCTCTCAATGGTGAAACCTGGAAAGAGGAAAAAGAAATTACCTTCAGAACAGGCCCACTTCCCTATCCCATGCCTGCTGAATATATAGGAAAGACAAAACCCATTACCAACCAGAAATTCTATCTTCAAAACGAAGACAGCGGTGGTCACTATGTACAGACTCAAAGCAACATCAATGACCTCTACTACTACCAGGAAGACACCAGGGGTAAGGAGTACGATTATTTTGCTGTATACAAAGATTATATGGGCGAAGAAATGAGCCGACAAACAGTTAGCTATAATACCGGCAACTTAAGGTTAAACTGGAATAAACCCAATCTTGAAAACAACAAAGAGTACATCGTTCAGGTCGTCCGAAAACCCAAACCTGTTCCGGGCGCTTCACCCCTGGCCGGCAATTACAGAAAGATGATCATCGACCAGAATTTGCTGCAGGCATACAACGCTGACAGTTTATCATTCGAATACAAAGTGGAACCAGAGCTTCCGGAACTTTCTCAATTATCCCAGGTGGCTAATGGTGAGGTACTGCTCCACGCTTTTGAATTTGAAACCAGCAGATTCAATACCCTTTCAGAAAAAATGGCTACGGCAGAAGTAACCGTTGATGCACAAAACAACTACCATCAGTTGGATTTTGAAAACTTCGAAGGTTTCGACAAATACGACATATTCGGTTACAAAATGGACGATGAAAACCTGCATGAAAATCACAAAGCGCCGCCAAGGGTAGAAATTGCGGATCCTTTCATCTCAGGCTTCCATACCAATCTCAGTAAACCCAAAGTGGGAAATTTCGCCGTCGTATACAACGATGAATACAGGGGCGAACCCACCGGCTGTGAAAGTTCTGTTAACCTGTCACAAAGCGGCACCGGTGGCATTGGCATTGCACAGACCCAGGGCTCAGGCAATTCTAATTCAGGCGGTATCAGCACCAATGAAAACAATTTTGGCAATAACAACAGCAACAACGGCGGCTCTAACCAAAGCAATACTTCGGTAGTACCGTTGCTGTTTCCTGGCCTGCCCTATACCAACTATGGCTGGACCCACTCAGAAGACTTGTATGCTCCCCTCAATGATTTTGCCATTAAAAGTACAGTGCTCCAGAATGATGACGAAGATGACAACATCACCCTGGTCTACCAAATGATTGGAGGAACAAACAACAATAACAACAACGTCTCTTACGCAAATGACTTCTCTCTCAAATACTATGTCCTGGAAGACATCCTTCACGATGCCCAGGAATACGCAGATTTTGGAGAACAATGGATCGACATAGTAGAAAACACTTGCAATCCACCAACAGGCAGCGCCAATTACAGCCAAACCCTCAATAGCAGTCAGGTAAGTATTCTGATTGAAAACCTGGAAGAAATCACCAACGCCATCCTGAATTCAAACCTCATTCAGGGTCCGGGCTCTAATGGTTTCTCCAATAAAGTGAGATTCCGTGCTAATAAATCGTATAATTACGATGAAGAAGACTGGGGAACTGTTAAAACATTGCAGTTTGATGTACACTAAATACAAGTAACCACAGAATGAGAAGATAGGCAAAAAGGGAGGGAAAGGGAAGATTGATATTTTCATATGTGAACATTCTACCTTAGTCACTAACCCCTAGTCCCTATACCCTAATCCCTAGTCCATGATTTCCGGTATTTTTTATCCGTACCTGTTTTAATTAGTCAGCTCGGCAGTCCAATTTACATATTTGTACAATTAAAACTCTGGAATGAAAATCCGCCTTTTACAAAATGTTTGTCTTTTGGCTTTTTCCTTGTGTGTATCAACCATATACTCCTATGGTCAAACCGATAAGCAGGCTGATGCAAACCCTATCCAGCTTCAGGGCAAGCACTACGTGGACTCTGTTGTATTGCGCTGGGGGTTCACCGATGCCAAACTTTGGTACAAAATGCTGAAACAACCTGTAACGATTTACAGAAGGAACATCACTTCGAATGGCAAATACGAAAAAATAGCGGAGGTCCAGCCCTGGGATTCAACGCGCATAGAACAAACTGCAGCCGCCAATCCACGCCACGAAATCCTGGTTGTCGTTTTGGAAAATCTATACCGCCATTGGGAAAATTCTACTTTTTCCGACTACGGCACCATCCTTGAAAAAACCGACAATTTCAACAACCGTTGGTCATTGGTACACCTGGTAGCGGATCAAAACGCTTTGGCAGCACAAGCTGCAGGCCTGAGGTTTACTGACCGATCTGTCCAACCTAAAACCAATTATGCCTATAAAATTGTAGCGGATGGATTTGTAGCCTATAAAGTAGTCACCTCTAAGCAAGCCTCCTTTAAACCGGTTATCTATTCAGTGGAAGAAAAAGAGGCTTCTGTCATCCTCTCCTGGGATCAAAAGCTGCACGATTATCACTATACCTCGTATTGGGTGGAATCGTCGGAAGACGGTAAAAATTACAAGCGACTGACAGATGTACCCTTTGTGCAAATGATGGATCAACAGCTGTCGAATTTGAAAAAATACTATGCGTTTCCGGCACCGGCCATCAATTACAAAAAAATGTACTACCGGATCATTGGCAATGACGCTTTTGGCGATGAAAGTACTCCTTCCGATCCTGTAATTGCGATGGGCAGGGACAGAACACCACCACCGGCTCCATCGTTATATGCCGATACATTGATGGACCATCTTTCCAAAAATCTTTATTGGACGGTAGAACCCCAATCTGATCACGCCGTTTTTCACCTCGAGCGGTCGTTCGGCGATAAAACAGAGACTATACTCAATTGGGCAAAGGCCAATGAAAATCATAAAACCGATAAACCTCAGTTGGCCGGCATCTACAAATACAGATTGATTGCCGCCGATACGGCAGGTAATTATGCATACTCCACCCCTCTGTATACCCGGGTACACGACATGGTACCACCCACAAAAGCACCTACTCCTGTTGCATATGCCGATACATCCGGCGTAATAACATTAGGCTGGAACGAACATCCTGAAAAAGATGTAGTAGGCTACAACATTTATGCGGCGGATGGTAAAAAAAGAAGTTTTATAAAACTCAATGCCCAAACCCATAGATCCAGAATATTTGTGGATTCCATTGGCACATCATTGATGAATGAAAAACGGTATTACTTCATTGTAGCAGTCGATGATGATTTTATGCGAAGTCAACCCTCCGACACCATTGCAATTAGCAGACCAGACCGCATTCCCCCATCACCGGCTTTGATAGGTGATTACCGGGTCTTACCGGAAGGTATCAGGCTTACCGTCCTGCCTTCCAGTTCACGAGACGTTGTAAGACATGATCTGTGGCGGAAGACAGGAACAGAGGAATGGCAGATCATCCAACAATTAACATCTATTCCACATTCTATCCTCGATCAAAATGTAAAGCCGGGCATCAGTTATGCTTACAAGATCCACGCTGTAGATGATGGTGGACTGATAAGCAAAGCCGTAGACATAGCCGAGATTACAGCGCTCGGACAAAAACTCGAAAAACCGGTGCTCTCTTATACAGTGGATGAAAACAACATAGTATTGAAAATCGAAGACACGGGCCCAGTGGGCAATAAATATATGCTATACAAGGCCCAGGGAGAAGCCCACCAACAATTGCTGGAAGTACTCTCTGAAACTCAATTTACAGACACAGCTTCCAAAGGCAACAAAACCAGATATAGGGTAAGGATTGTAGCCCCTGACGGCAGACAAGGACCTTTCAGCGAGGAATTGATTGTTCAATTATAAGACAGCAAAATGAAAAAATACGCGTATATAATTTTTGCCATGGGCTTTATTTTTAGTCTCGGCTGCCAAAGTGAAGAACTCAATCCCAATGATATAAAATCGGATGCAGAGGTCAAAGACAATTATGTAGTATTGCGCGACAATACAACACTCTTGTCAGCTGACGATGAATCGGCCATCATCAGTGTTGATTCACAAAAGGTAGTCGTCAGTGCAAGCAGCAGCTGGGTCAAAAACCTGAAAGTAGGTGATGTGATTGTAAATCCGGCTTCCTCACCAACGGGTTCAGGAATCGCTTTTTATCGAAAAATTAAGTCCATTGACACTTCATCTTCCAACATTACATTTACAACAACGCAGGCCACCCTTTTAGACGCTTATACATCATGGACCATTGATACCCGATCTGATCGGTTTACGGCTGTTTCCCGCAATATCTTTACCCGCAATTTTAAATGGGAAACAGGCGAACACAGCGCATTGACAGGTTATATAGAACCCGATATGGATGTTGAAATATCCTACAACCAGACTTCTTCTTACTTCACTTCTTCTTACAATGGTTCTTCGGGGATTGTAGGAACACCCAAATTTCATTTTCATCTGGAAGACCTGCAATTGAGATTTTCCGGAAGTTATGTAGCAAGAGCAGCCATCAATTACGAAAGAGATGCCAAAGCACCGGCCATTGAGGTTGCCCCTGTCGCTACCACAGGACTGGCCATATATGTACAACCCAAAATTGTAGGATCCCTTGAATTATCAGGAGATGTTCATACACCTGAAATTTCGAGAACATTCGGAGCCTATACCATTGATTTCAAATACGATGAAACAACGGCCGATACCATTCAATATAGTTTTATTCAACACGACCCTTTAATCAATCAGAATTCCACCTGGCAAGCTACCGGAGCAGGTACAGCCGAAGTTCAAATGGGCTTTGATGCTTTTATTGGCATCCTGGGTCAACCCGATCTTGTTAAATGTGGTGTATTTGTCTATGGCTACGGAAGAACAGAACTGTTGCACAAAGGCAGTTTTTCAAATCCACAGCCAAGAGTAGGTTTGGATGCATTCTTCGGAATAGGCGGTATTGCTTTTGCAGAAGTTGAATTCTTTGGCGGAACTTCAATCTCAAAGTGGATCCCTTCTTCTTACGGCATCGAATCACCTGCCTTCGAAACGAGATTCAAAAAATACGATTGGCCTCTGGTGGAAATCAATACATGCTCCACTTTTAAATCCGTAAGTTTCATCAACAACGGCGTCGGTGCAGTAATTAATATTCAATCTGATTTTGCAGGTCCCGGTGGCGCTCACAGCGCAGGTTACGACATCTGGGTCGACAACAACAAACTGCCCAATACTTATTATTGCAATACAGACAACAACTTCCTCATCCAATCTTCCAACCAGGTAATCCGACAAATATATATCGATGCCGGCTTAGGCTGTGTTTTGATAGACAACATACTTGACCCGTCAGTAATCACCAATTGCAGCCAGAAATTTACCGATCCCAGGGATGGCAATGAGTATTGTACTGCAACCATTGGCAACCTT
This sequence comes from uncultured Saprospiraceae bacterium, assembly GCA_937973565.1. Lineage (GTDB taxonomy): Bacteria > Bacteroidota > Bacteroidia > Chitinophagales > Saprospiraceae > JADKBO01. The sequence continues at coordinate 28,058 of CALJKQ010000243.1, forward strand.
ATCTGGATGACCGAAAATCTCCGTTATACAGAATCTGGAAACAAAGGCCATTGGTACAACGATGAAGACTCTGCCGACAATCTTTTGTATGGTAGGTTGTACACTTTTGAAGAAGTGGCCAATGGCAGTGCTCCGCTGGAATACGGCACCGGCGGCAATGTACAAGGCATATGCCCTAATGGCTGGCGTTTGCCCACAAACAGTGATTTTAGCAATTTGCTTACCGCTGCCGGAAACATCAATAATCTTAAACTCTCAACCACGGCATTATGGGACAATTCCACCCTGCCTTCCAATCCAAGTGGTTTCAATGCAACACCGGGAGGGGAATCCAACTTCTGGTCAGGCAGCTGGAGATTTGGCAACAAGGGCAACAAAGGCACCTGGTGGTCCATCAACAAAGGGGCAGGTAGCTATGGTGAAAATGCCATAACTGTGTTGGAAATTTCTGATACCAATCAAAACGGGCAGTCAGGAATTTCAGCCAACGTCGATCGGCTTTTCAACAGCATTAAAGAGATTGGATATTCTTGCAGGTGCGTGAAAAACCAATAGCCAGCTTCTGCTCACAGATTTGACAGTAAATCCATTATTTAAAGTTAGTTGGCTTCTTGTTCCCACAACAAGCCTGGATTCTTAAACACTACAGTTGCGTAGTTTTTAAGGCTTTTACTTTAAACTGACAGGAATTTTTAATTTACACCCGTAAAATACTGATATTTCATAACTATTGTTCAAAACAACATGAATCAGTTGTTGGGAATCAATATATTTGAATAAAAATTGAGGTTCCTATGAAAAATCTGATTTACATTTTTGGGGTAATTTTGACATTTCTCTCTGCCCAGCTTTCAGCGCAGTGTCCAATCACCGACATTGAAATCAAATCACAGACAGAACTCATTCAACTTTTCAACACCTATCCCAATTGCCACAAAATCACAAAGTCGATCACCTTTACCAATACCACCAATGCCCCCCTTGCGGATTTAAGCCTCATGCTCAGGATAGATACTATTTTGGGGGATCTGGTACTGAAAATAAACAATGCCCCTACCATTGAAGGGCTCTCCAATATCAAATATGTCGGCGGTAATGTCTCTATTCAATCCAATAATGAACTGGTAGCCATTCCGAATTTCGACGCATTAAAGCAGGTAAATAAAACCATTTCGATAACGCTTAATCCAAACCTTCAATCTGTTAAAGGTTTTGATCAGCTAACTACTGCGGGATCTATCGCCATTACACAAAATGAATTATTAGATACCATCAATGCATTTCACCGACTCAAAACCCTACAAAGTGTTTTGAATCTTTATTTATTGACAAATCTCGAGGTGGTCAAGGCATTTGATTCCCTGGCCACTTGCGGTCAGGATGTTTCTATTGTCTTGAAAGAAAGTCCTAAAATCAAAGTCCTTCCTTCCTTTGACCAATTAAGATATGTAAAATCGAATTTTACGCTAAATGCAAACCTACATGATTCATACGAGTGCCTGGCCAATTTGGATTCCATAGGTAAGTCTCTGGTGCTTAACCTCCCTTTAGTCACCACTATAAAAACAGCTCCAAAAGCCACCAGCATTGGCAGAATTGACTTTACTGGAAGCAATAATTTGAAAAATTTACAAGGTTTTGATCAACTAAAACAGGTGGGCGACCTTAATCTATCATTGCCCTCCCTCATCCAACTTTGTCCTTTTAACGAACTGCAATCAGCCACCGTACGAATTTACATCAACTTGGATTCCCTACAAATTCTTCAGGGTTTTAACAAATTAATTACAGCAGGTGAAATTTTCATAAACTGTATTTCAATGAGCCAATTGGATTTTGCCAAACAGCTGAAAAATGTCAATGGGGGCTTTGAAATATGGGGACCAAAAGTACAATTGCACAACCATTTTAATTTTTTAACCCATGTGCAAGGAAAGCTTTCTTTTTATAATTTACCCCTTTTAAAAAAATTACCGGAATACAATGAACTGCAGTACGCAGGAGAATTACACATTACATCATGCTCTGGTTTGACAAGTATTGACGGTTTTAATAAATTGCAAAGAATAGCAGGAAATTTCTTTATCGCAAATAATGCCGCATTGGATTCCGTCAACGGTTTTGAAAAACTAAAATATTGTGGGCGTACCATGAAAATTGATGATAATCCTAAACTCATCTACATTACAGGTTTTAATTCTCTGGACACCTTGGAAGGATTGATGCTCACTTACAATAAAAAGTTGCCTTCCATCAATGGCTTTCATCAACTTAGTTTTGTTTCTTCCATCTTTATCAGTGGATGTACTGCTTTAAAATCGGTCACAGGATTTGAAAAATTGTTGCAGAGTGGAAGGATCGAAATTAATGGCTCTTTATTTCTGAAAACAATAGAAGGCTTCGAACAATTAAAAATAATCGCTGGCTATTTTAGAGTAGGTTCAGAAATCGAGATTCTACCTGAATTCAACAGCCTGGAAAGAATTGAAGGGTATTTTTATTGTAATAGTACAAAGCTACTTAAAGTTCCTGCTTTTCCAAAACTGACATCAATATTAGGTGACTTTACTTTCTTTGGAAATTCAAAAATCCCGGAATTAGGCCCCTTTCCCTCACTTTCTGTTATTAAAGGAAAAATCGATATTTTTTCTCTATCCATCACCCATCTTGCCGGCCTCAAAAATGTCGACCCTACGATGGTCACCAATTTGAAAATTACCGGCAACCCCAAACTCAGCTTGTGCAACAATCGTTTTATTTGTGCCTATCTTGCGCTTGGCAAGCCCAGTCAAATCAGTAACAACGCCCCTGGTTGCAGCCAGCCTTCAGAAATTGTCTGCACCGGCGGCCTGATCCATGGCCTTGCTTTTTATGACCGCAATGAAAATGGAATTCGCGACAATGGAGAACCCGGCATTGTCAATATGAAAGTAGATGTGAACAACTTCGATCCCCTGCTCATCTCCAATGAAACCGGATTAATGAGTTTATATTGTGAGGTTGGCAACACCTACTCCATCTCTTCATTATTCAACCCCAAATTCAAACCTACCACCGACACTGCTTTTGTATATCAATATGATAGCAATGATAAAAATGACACCCTCTTTTATTTTGGCTTCGTTCATCCTCAAAATGTAAGAGAGGGCAAGGTGATAGTCACCACGGATCGAACGCGATGCATCACACAAGCCAGATTATATATCAGTGTTTTAAATGAAAGTTATTATAATCAGGATGGCGAAATCCGGCTTTATTATAATGACATCAACGCCCTTTCTAATTTTAACCCTGCACCAGACTTTATTGATCATTTGCGTGGAATGGCTGTTTGGAAATTTTACAATCTTCAACCTCCATCTTTTCATAAAATAACGGCATCGTTAAAGGTGCCTTCAGAAGATAATACAGGGGACACACTTGCATTACATGCATCTTATTATGTGAAAAACAATGACGGCTCATACCAATTAATCGATTCCTCTCGCTATACCAGTGAGGTTTTATGTGCCTATGATCCTAACGATATATCAGTATCGCCATTGGGTAATCTTAATCGGAATAACCCCGAACAAACTTTCGATCTCACCTACACCATCCGATTTGAAAACACAGGCACCTATGCCGCCGAGAATGTAAAGATAACCGACATTCTTGACGACCAGCTCGACGAAACCTCAGTAAGGAC
>CALJKQ010000244.1 GCA_937973565.1 uncultured Saprospiraceae bacterium
GAAATTTGGTTATCCAAGCTTAAGTGAAAATGAAATAACAAAAACAATACAATGAAACAATTTGTTCTCTCATTTTTCGCTATTGCCTTGTTGGCAGTTAATTCTTTTGCTGGTAACGGCAAACCTGTGAACGTATCTGCATCCAAAGTAAACTGGAAAGCTTATAAAGTTACCGGTTCACACGAAGGTTATGTAAACGTAAAAAGCGGTACGCTTGATTTCAATGGTGAAACCCTGGCTGGTGGTAAATTTGTAATTGATATGACAAGCATCAATGCTACAGACGTTTCAGGAAAAACCAAAGAAAATTTGGATGGGCACCTTAAATCAGAAGATTTCTTTGGTGTTGCGAAATTTCCTGAAGCAAAATTGGAGATTACCAGGGTAATTTCAAGAGGAAAAGCAGGTGAATACAAAGTGGTAGCCAACCTTACCATCAAAAATACCACCAAAGAAATCAAATTCGATGCCATGGTAGCAAACGGTAAAGCAACAGCCAACATCAAATTGGACAGAACCGACTTCGATGTAAGATATGGTTCAGGCTCATTCTTTGACAACTTGGGTGACAAGACGATCTACGACGAATTCGACCTTATGGTGTCTTTGGCATACTAGTCTGTCGGATCAATCAAAAAATAGGGTGGTATTCAATGCCACCTTTTTTTTTGCCCTGAAGACAGATATCACAAACCAAGAGAAGCCATTCTATGATGGATGTTGTCAATCGCCTGCTAATTTGCCCGAAAGTGTCAGGTTTTTTATAGATTTACCTAAAATTCAAATCAAGACATGTTGAGGACTAAAATTGCAGGCATAGGTAAATATTTGCCCAAAAACATCGTAAAAAACGATGATTTGTTGCAGTACATGGAAACATCAGATGAATGGATCCAGGAAAGAACCGGCATCCAGGAAAGAAGGTATGCTGATAAGCATAAAGAGACCACTGCCACCATGGGAGCCAGGGCTGCTGAAATCGCCATTGAAAGGGCAGGCATAACCAAAGAAGATATAGATTTTATCATTTTTGCAACCCTAAGCCCGGATTATTATTTCCCGGGAAGTGGTGTTCTCATGCAAAGAGAAATGGGCATTACCCACAAAGAAGCGGGTTGTCTTGATATCCGAAATCAATGTAGCGGTTTTATTTATGGTCTTTCCATTGCAGATCAGTTCATAAAAAACGGGGTGTACAAAAACATCCTCTTGGTCGGGTCAGAAATGCATTCTATGGGGCTTGATTTTACAACCCGAGGAAGGAATGTGACCGTCATTTTTGGAGATGGAGCAGGAGCCGTTGTGTTGCAACCCACAACAGAAGAAGATCAGGGGGTACTAACCACCCACCTTCATGCCGACGGCACCCATGCCGAAGAACTTTCCATGATTTCACCCGGAGCCCACGCCGGAAAACATCTGGGTACAGAGGCGTTTGGATTTCCTGACCCCAGTGTGCCCGGAGAGGTATTTATTACGCAGAAAATGCTGGACGATGGATTGATATTCCCCAATATGAATGGTCAGCTGGTGTTTAAAACAGCTGTGGTTAAATTTCCTGAGGTCATTCAGGAAGCGTTGGAAAAAACAGGCTATAAAACCACCGATATTGACATGTTTATTCCTCACCAGGCAAATCTAAGGATCAGTGCTTTTGTGCAAAAAAAGCTGGGTTTGAGCGATGAAAAAGTATATAACAATATTCAAAAATATGGCAATACCACTGCGGCTTCTATTCCTATTGCCCTTTGCGAAGCATGGGAAGAGGGTAGGATCAAACGAGGAGACTTGGTGTGCCTGGCTGCCTTTGGTGCAGGTTTTACCTGGGGCAGTGCTTTGTTAAAATGGTAGAAATTTATGGTTGATATTTTGGCATTTGGGGTGCATCCCGATGATGTAGAGCTTGGTTGTTCCGGCACACTTTTAAAAATGGCCCGGCTGGGTTATACTTTTGGCATTGTAGACCTCACTCGCGGCGAGTTGGGCACCAGAGGAACTTCAGAAACCAGAAAAGAAGAGGCAGCAAAAGCAGCAGAAATTTTGGGCGCCAAATTCCGAAACAATCTCGGCATGGCAGATGGCTTTTTTGAGATCAACAAAGAAAATGTTTTGGCCGTTGCCCGACAAATCAGAATGTATAAACCCAAAGTGGTGCTGGCCAATGCTGTGCACGACAGACACCCGGATCACAGTCGTTCTGCAAAATTGGTTTCCGATGCATGTTTTTACAGCGGCCTGGTAAAAATTGAACTTTGGGATGACCAAAATAATGAGTTGCAAGCTTTTCGACCGCAGGCAGTCTACCATTATTTGCAGGATAGAAACCTTAAAGCAGATTTCTGTGTAGACATTACACCATTTATGGACCAAAAAATTGAATCAGTTCTGGCGTTTGAGACCCAGTTTAATGTTTCCGAATCAGACGGCTTGCAGACCCCTATTTCTTCCAGACAGTTTTATGAATTTCTGTTTGCCAAAGCCAGAGCTTACGGGCGAGACATTAACGTGGATTTTGCTGAGGGATTCACCGTTGAGCGGACCCCCGGCGTTCACGATATCATGCAATTATTTTGATTTTGCCAGCTTTTGCCTTCAAACGCTTGTAACTTCTTTTAAGACTGGGTATATTTACATCAAACAATATACTCATGAAATGTAAAATCTTTACCCTTGTAACTTTGGTTTTAATGGTCAATTTGGCTCATGCTCAATTGGTTATTAGTGAAATCATGTACAACCCACCTGAAACTGGGGAAGATTCTTTGGAATACATTGAAATTTTGAATGCGTCTGCCTCCCCTTATAATTTGCAGGATGTCAAATTTTCGGCAGGTGTAACCTATACTTTTCCATCAATGATGTTGGGTGCCGGACAATCAGTATTGGTAGCAAAGGATTCAGCTGCGATGAAACTGGTTTTTGGTGTCACGGCATTGCAATTTACCGGAGCTTTGAGTAATAGCGGTGAAGGCATCACGCTGACAGATGGCCAGGGCAATACGCTTGACGAAGTGGTGTACGACGATTCTGCTCCCTGGCCAGTTGAACCGGACGAGGGGGGTGCCAGCCTCATACTTTGCGATCCGAAGGCCGATAATTCAGTAGGATCCAACTGGATAGCTGCCAAAAACAAAACTGGTATCATCATCAATGGTAAAGAAATCCTGGCTTCACCAGGATTGGGCAACGCTATTTCCTGTAGTGCGGAACCCTCTGTTTTCGTTGATGTAATGGATTTTTCATTTTCTCCGAAAGACATTACCATCGATGTGGGAACTACAGTAAGGTGGACCAATAAGGGAGGTACCCACAACATCAATGGAAACCAATCCGTTTATCCTTCAAATCCAACATCTTTTGGCAATGGATCTCCATCATCAGCTCTCTGGGCTTATGATTTTACTTTCACCAAATCAGGCGTTTACCAGTATCAATGTGATCCGCATGCTTCTGCCGGTATGAAAGGAACCGTAACTGTAGGCTCCACGTCAACTTATCCAAGCTATTCTATAGCGAAAGTCAGCACAGTAAACCAGGAAGGCAAGGCCGATTCCATAGGCGTTAAGTGTCAATTGCAAGGAATTGTTTATGGATACAACATTCGCCCCGGAGGACTCCAGTTTACCCTGATAGACAACCAAAATAACGGCATTGGTGTTTTTAACGGAACCACCGATCTTGGTTATACCGTTACAGAAGGAGATGCCATTACCATCAAAGGTACCATCAATCAATTTTATGGTTTAACCCAAATAGTTCCGGATGAACTTACCCTCAATTCTTCTGGTAATGCCCTTGTATCACCCAAATCTGTTTCCTCACTGAATGAAGAAGATGAATCCAGCCTGGTAGCCTTACAAGGTGCGTATACCTATGTTGATCCTGCTCAATGGAAAGGAGATGGCAGTTCTTTTAATGTAAGTATTACCAATGGAGTCCAAACCATTTTGGTGAGAATCGACAATGATTGTAGTCTTTCTACCCAACCGGCTCCCACTGCGCCATTTAATATAAAGGGTCTGATCGGACAATTTGATTCGGAATCTCCTTTTGATGAAGGATATCAATTGTTCCCTCGTTATATAGCAGATTTTGTTCCTGTATCTTCCACAGCTGATGAGCAAGACAGAAATTTGTATTTGAGTCCCAATCCTGCCAATAATTTTACCAGAATTATGGGGTTGGACCAAAGTGCTGAGGTTTCAGTCTTTAATCTTTCCGGTCAGCTTTTGATGAAGGGCAATAACTTAACTACACTGGATGTTTCCGGCTTTATTCAAGGATTGTACTTCGTAGAGGTAAAGACGTTGACAAGTTCAAAAATCTTAAAATTATCCATCAATAGATAATCGGCAATTATACAGGGAGAGGGCAATGCGGCTGCCTATTCAGTCCTTGTCTTCTCCCTGCAAAATGACTAACAGGTACGCTCTGATGGTGGCACTGGCATAATAGTATCGGTGCTTGAGCAGCCTCGGCGCCAGGCCTTCATGATCGTTGATGCCTGAAACATCTACTTCCTGTATATTCTTATGCTGATTAATGGAAGTGATTCCCACACTACCCAGTCTGGGGTAAGGAACGATCCAATTGGCAATTTCGAGAGTCTTGTCGGAGATACTCTTAAATATCAGTATTTTATGAGCACAAGATGGGAGATTCTCCAACTCTTTATCAAATACATCACCGGGCACATCTGCTGCCATAAGTACAACTTCTCCAAAACTAAAACCGGGATGGACTTTGTACCATGCTGCAAAAAGATGGGCAAAAATCCGGTTTCCCATGCTATGGCACAACCAGGACCAGGAAGGAAATGTACTTTTATTCCGGTAAGCTTGATCTATCTCCATGATTGCATTCAGCAGGAGGCTTGCTTTTAGGGGTGCCGACTTTATGCTTTCTTTATAATCAGGTTCCGATTCCCACTTCAATGAAATCACTATGGGAAACTTGTCTTTGAGGGGGTTAAATAGTTGATTTTGAAGAATAAATCCAACTTTTCTTTCAAAAATGCCAACGTGGGCCATAAAACCGTGGATGTAAACCAAAATTTCACCATTTTCCTTGAAAAAGGGTTCTATATGGGTTATAAATTCTTTCAGGCCGTTATATTTTTCAATGGGTGCAAAACGAGTCCTGCTTAGCCCGTACCTTCCAAAGCTCAGTTCTTCATTGTCCACCCTTAAATGAATAAAAAAGTGTTGGATGGGAACGAGTTCCTTTTCTCTATGACTTAAGGACAGTTTCTTGAGCATAATTTTAATTTGACACCAGGTAGGGATAGATTTGAGGAAAGCTATTGCGGTTCATAATCCAATACATTATTGATTTTAATTATATTTTTATCACATAACGCCAAATTTGCCCCAATTTTACGTATTTTTGCTTCTGTTTTTTTGTGTGAATTTCGTTTTCTTTATTCTATTCATGTCAATCATTATATAATGAAACAACACATTATCATTGCGGTTTTGTTTTTAAGCGCCATTGTTGCCAATGGACAAGACCCAAATTATTCCAGAGGTTTGGGATTCAAAACATTGTTTTTGGATTACCAGTCTCAAAACGGAGGCAATCTTGAAACATTTAAAGATTACCACCATGGTTTTGAGATTTCTTTTATTCAAAAGATAAGCAAAGGACTATATGCCAACTTTCCTGTTAAATATGGTACCGTTGAAACCTACGATATCACCAGAGAAACCCTAAACAGAGATAAGCATAAACAAATAGTCAGTCTGGATGGTCAGTTGCAATTCCATTTCCACAATGGAGGCAACAACATTGTACCTTACCTAATGGCTGGTGTTGGGGGTGTAATGGAATTCGATGGTGAATTTAACCTTCAGGTTCCTCTGGGTGCGGGTTTGAATTTCAGAGCTGCAAAAAATGCCTACATCAACATCCAAAGTGAATACAGGTATTCATTTCTCGAGCATAGAAACAACTTGCAGCATGGTCTGGGATTCATTTATTTGTTGGGCGGAAAAGACCAGGATTCTATGAAAACCGACATGAAGGAGATGGACAAAAAAATGGAAGAGGAAAAAATTCCAATGGTAGAGGAGCCTAAAAAGGAAATGACCAAAGATAGTGACGGTGACGGCATTGAAGATAAGCTGGACTTGTGCCCTGATCAGAAAGGAAAATCAGATTTGAATGGCTGCCCCGACGAAGATGGTGACGGTGTTGCAGACTTTCAGGACAACTGCCCGGGATTAAAAGGCAGTAAAGAAATGAAAGGTTGTCCTGATAGCGACAACGACGGCGTTGCCGACAATGATGATGAATGTCCCAACCTGGCTGGTGCTGTTTCAAATAGAGGATGTCCCTACAAAGCCAATGATAAGGGCAAAGATACAGACGGAGATGGTATACCGGATGCTTCTGATAAGTGTCCGGATCAGGCGGGTAAAGCTGAAAATGGTGGCTGTCCTTCATCAGACCGTGACATGGACGGCGTTGAAGACAGCATGGATCAATGCCCTGATGTAAAAGGATTTAAAAATACAGGAGGATGTCCTGATTCTGATAATGACGGTATTGCCGATCCTGACGATAAATGCCCTAAAAAAGCAGGTCCTGCATCCTTGATGGGATGTCCGGATAGTGATGGTGACGGCATTGGCGATGATGAAGACAAATGTCCTAATATGTCTGGCCCCAAATCAATGGGAGGTTGTCCCGATACAGATGGAGACGGCCTTGATGATAGTATAGATAAATGCCCCAAAGCAGCCGGCTTAAAAGTGTATGGAGGTTGTCCTGATACAGACGGAGACGGCCTCGATGACAGCATTGATAAGTGCCCCAATACACCGGGAACAGTAGCTTCCAATGGTTGTCCCGATATTACGGTAGAAGATAGAAAAACATTAGACGTGGCCATGAGAGCAGTTCAATTTGAAACAGGCAAGGCCACCTTAAAAGCAGAGTCTTTTGTCATCTTAAGGCAAATTTCAGGTATCCTGAACAGATACCCTGATTACAATTTGGTGATCGCGGGACATACAGACAATACCGGCAGCTCTATTGCCAACCAAGAATTATCTGAAAAAAGAGCAAAGGCATGTCATGATTATCTTATCTCTCAGGGGGTTTCACAAACCAGGCTTTCTTATGTGGGCTATGGCGAATCAAGACCTGTTTCTGACAATGCTACCGAAAATGGCAGAAGTCTTAACAGAAGGGTAGAGTTCAATATGAATCCGAGATAATTGTAGTGAGATACAGACAATAAAAAAGGGAACAAATTGTGTTTGTTCCCTTTTTTATTTTAGGCTTTTGTTGTCAGTTGTCCTGAGCTTCTCTGATTATTCTTCTGGCTAACTCCAAAATGGTTGTGTCTTCTATGCTAACGATGCCACCGTGTGGACCTGGTTGAACGTGGTTGCCGACGGTTTGGCCATCCTCAAATTTGGCGGCACCAAAATAATTCCGCACGGTTTGTTCATCGATGTTGAGTTCTTTGGCAATTCGACTAACACTTCCTGTGGGAAGCTGATGCTTAATTTGACGAAGTTCTTCGAAAGTAATATTCATGTTTCTTAAGAGTTAAAAAGTGAAACAATATGATTGGTTAATGATGCAATTTAAAATAAAACTATCTTATAAAAAATTTTTTCTTTGAAATTTAATCCTGAAAAAATGACCTTGGCCAAAAAAATATATGGTTGAATGATTTTTATCATTGTGTCAAAAAAAAAGACCCTTTCAGGTCTCTTTTTTGCTTTTATCCATTGAATTTTAGCCCAACTTCGGTATTCTTAAAACCTGTCCCGGATAAATTAAATCCGGATCAGTAAGCATGGGTTTGTTGGCTTCAAAAATGATAGGGTACTTCATCATATCACCATAGAATTCTCTGGCTATTTTAGATAATGAATCTCCTGATTTCACTACATAAAAGTCAGATTCCGGTTCAGGTGCCACTACAGACATTCTATCATCTACTGTAGCAATTCCGTCGGTATTACCCAACATCAAGACCACTTTTTCTTTGTCGGCTACAGTCTCGGCAGTGCCGTAAACTGTTACTACATCATCCTGCAAATCAATGCTTAAGTCATTAATACATATGCCTGAGGCATTCACCACCGATGTTAATGCACTGATTTTTTGTTGTCTGCTGGCTTCAGCTGCAGCCGCATCCATAGCAGCCTTCTCAGCATCATTTTTCTCAGCTTCCACTCCAAATAGTTTGGCACCGGCATTTTTCAAAAACGAAAATAATCCCATAATAAGTTGAAATTAGGTTTGATTAAATAATTTAAATAACAAATATATGGACGTAAAATTCAAATAGGGTATCTTTTTTTACTTATTTAATGATTACGATCTGTAAAGGCCCGTATTTGTTCTAAAAATTAAAATTTCACTGCCAAAGTACCCGTTCAATTGGTTTTTTAACCTTAAAATCAATTATTTAGCAATTATTAACGCTTATAATATATATACCTTCCATTTATTGGTGTTT
>CALJKQ010000245.1 GCA_937973565.1 uncultured Saprospiraceae bacterium
TACCGGTAACTTCGAAGTAGCTCCGGATTATGTGAATTTGTATAACCCAACACCACTCGTTCACACAGGTAATTTCACGGCCATCCAACAAATAGATTCTTTGAACGACTTTGCCTTCCAACCAACCGGTTCTTTCAATGATCTGTGCAATTCTATTTCTGTCAGGAAAATATAAACCAAAGATCTGTTTTACTAAATTTATACCCAATGCAGTTTGTCCGATATAAGTATGGTGGCATCATTTTGATCATGCTGGGTATGCTGGTTATGGCATGTAACCCAAAATTGGCCCGGATTCATGTGGGACAGAGTCGCAAACAAGTGCAATCCTATGCGAATTGGATGGTAAAACTGCACCGTAATGCCCATGCCGGAATGATTGCCGCTGCCGGAGGTGATACCTTATTACTCAAAGGGTACCATGCCAATTTGCCTCTAGAAATGTTGTGGTTGTTTGACAATAATAAATGTGTTTATCAGGAGTACAAAATACAATGCTCCCGATGTGCCCGGCAGTTTGAAAATGATTTGATCCAAAATAAAAGCTACCAGTTTCAAACAGCAGATAGCATCAATTATACATCAACCCTGCATCCCGATGTATTGTTGCGAAAAGGGTTTTACCCAAGGGATTCAATGAATTGCGCCTATATTTCGGTACGCAAGATCACGCACAAGCAAGCGCCCCAATAAATTAAGCAGTCTTCAGTTCTATTACCGTAATTTCCGGCCACATACCTACACGGCCGGGGAAAGCCAGAAAGCCAAAGCCCCTGTTGACATACAGGTATTGTCCTTTTTCTTCGTACAAGCCCATCCAGCGAGGATAGCGGTATTTGACCGGACTCCACTTGAAACCCGGCATATCAATGCCAAACTGCATGCCGTGGGTGTGTCCGCTCAAGGTAAGGTGAACGTGTTGATCATGCGGCAAAACATGGTGGTCCCAGTGCGAGGGGTCGTGACTCATCAATACGGTAAAGTCGTCTTTTTTGACACCGGTGATGGCTTTGTTTAAATCCCCGATTTTAGGAAAATGCCTTCCGGCACCCCAGTTTTCTACTCCGGCCAAAACAAAATTTTCGCCTTCTTTTTCGATGCGCGTATGTTCGTTGTTAAGCAGTCGAAAACCCATCTTTTCGAACTTACCCATAAAATCATCCCAATAGGCTTTTTTGCCATTTTCAGGCACTCCGAAATAGCCGTAGTAATCGTGATTGCCGAGCACGGCGTACTTGCCGTGTTTGGCTTTCAGCTCCGAAAAAATGTCCATGTAGGGATTGATTTCGTCTTTCTCTGAATTCACCAAATCTCCCGTAAAAAGGAGGAGGTCGGCCTGTTGGTCATTGATCATATCAATGCCTTTTTTCACCGCCTCTTTATCATCAAAACTACCACTGTGGATGTCGGATATCTGCACAATTTTAAAGCCATCAAAAGCTTTGGGTAGGTCTTTGAAAACCAGTTGTATATTTTTTACCGTGTACCTGTATTTGCCCACCATCATGCCATAAAACATGGAGATCAGCGGAATTCCGGCTACGGCCAGAGCAGTTTGATTCAGAAATTGTCTCCTTCCGGGTAAATAGGTATCGGGTGCATTTCCGTTGAGTTTGGCCTGAACAAAGTTGAAGGCTCCTCCTAACATTCTTCCTCCATCCTGCATGAGCAAAAGGCTGCAAAAAACGATTTTGGTAACTACAGAAGTAAGAACGATGCCCAGCCAGATGTTCATGGAGGCCGATCTGACCATAGAGCCCGACTGCATGCCTGCAAACAAATTGAACAAAGCAACGGCCACCACTGCGATCTGCGCATAAAATAGATACAGGAAGTATTTGCCGAATTTGTGACCGGCTGCCAGTGATCGGATACCGGAGAAAGTGTACAATTCCAGGACCACAAAGAACCCTATAAAAATCAGAAAGCCAATTATTCTGCCCGACATGAAAATAGTTTGTATCCACTATAAACCGCAAATACAGTGGAAGGTTGAATTTTTTAGATAAATGGCTACTTTCCCGGGATGAAGATTACAAAATGCCGGTAAGCTTTCCTTATCACCGGTAAGTGCTATAGTACAAATTTGAAGCTTTTGTGTCGACCATCGATCTCGAGCAACAGAATATAGAAGCCGGGAGTAGCTGACGGAAGGATTATTTCATGTCCCGATGCCCTGGCCACGGTTTTTCCACCCGCATCCATAATGATAGCGTCTTTCGCTTCGATGTTCCAGGAAACTTTATTGCCATTCACCGATATCGCCAGTTCTTCTGAATCAGACTCATGGTTGGCTGAGATGGTCGAAGGATTAATGTTGAAAGAAGCGGTGGTAGCCTTATCCCCGCCCGTACTGCTATTGCTGTTGACAGCAACGCCCGACATATACAATTTGAGGTCTGAGGCCGTACCGGGAGCCTTCCATTTGGCAGTAAAAATACCCGAAGCGAGCGGAGAGATCTGCGTCAGATAGGTTCTGTTTTGCAGGGTTAGTTTCCTCACTTTTTCACCCAAGGTCACAAAACTACCTGCCTGGGCATTGTTACCGTCTACGATCACAGCCTGAAAACCATAGGCTTTGGGATTGCCTGTGGTGGAACTTACAGCCATTTCGAGGTTGTAGGTATTACCCGGAATATAGCTGTCGACTGTATTTCCCAGACTGTCTTTAACAACCAGAGCAATGGCAGGCGTATAGTTTCCACCCGAATGGCATTCAGAACATGCCTTAGAATTGTTTTCAAAAGGCGCACCCGAACACGGTTGATTTCTGCCTCCTTTATTGGAGAGAAAAAGAATGGATGCGCTCAAAAGCAAAAAGAAAAATGTAATTCTCATATGATGTAAATATTCATTAGTGACCATTCAACCGGCAAAAGGTTTAATGGTACCCATAGAATACGTTTAAACAGCTACGTTGTAATCACGTAAAGCATCATTCAACGAA
>CALJKQ010000246.1 GCA_937973565.1 uncultured Saprospiraceae bacterium
TTCAGACGTGTGCTCTTCCGATCTTGAACAGACAAAATACGTATCGACTCACTGCCAGATATAGCCCGGCTACCCAGGACATCAGCGAACAGGCATTCCAGGCTGATGTGCGTTATAAGTTCACCGATAAGTTGAGTACGCTGGTCAATTTTTCACATATCAATACCCTTGAGGGTGAAAAATTGTTTAGAGAATTCCTGACAGAAATTGCTTACAAGCCCAACACCAAACTCCAGGTGATTGGTGGTTTGCAGTTACTCAACTACAACCAGGAAATTTACGAACAAAAGCCTGATGTACCCATTGTGGAGACCATCACACCTTATGTTGATATCCTCTATAAATTCACTCGCAAAAAGTCATTGAGAACCGAGGTTCAGTACATGAAAACAGATCAGGATTATGGTTCCTGGCTCTTTGCCCTGGCTGAATTTGGCATTGCACCCAATTGGATCTTTGAGGTTTCCGGTATGTACAACATTGATCCCAAAAAGATCCTCGGCAACGATACCGCCCCTAAAAAAGTTTTGTATCCTTCTATTGGAGCTGTTTATATAAAAGGAGCCAATCGTTTTCAGCTTCGTTATGTGAAGCAGGTGGAAGGAGTGGTCTGCAGTGGCGGTATTTGTCGTCTGGAACCGGCCTTTAGTGGTGTTCGTTTTTCTTTAAATTCAACTTTTTAATTTCTTCTTTATGCAAAAGTATCTGTTGTCAATTGGCCTGCTGATTACCATTTCTTTATCCTCCTGCACAGAAGAAGGCGTGGTTATTCCTCCCTTTGAAGAGCCCGATTCTAAAAGAGTCGTTTTGCTGGAAGACCTTACCGGGGTGCAATGTCCCAACTGTCCCAAGGGCGCAGCGGCCATTGAAGACATCCTGACCAAATTGCCTAACAATGTAGTAGCAGTGGGTATTCATGGCAACTTTCTAACCAAGCCACTGCCCGAAAGTAAATACGACTTCAGAAACCCTAAAGCCATTGCTTTGGAGGAGTTTCTTAAGCCTTTTCTGGGTAAGCCATCTGCCCATATCAACCGAAAGTATTTTGAGGGAGAATTGTACACTGCCGTAGATGCTCCGGAACTTTGGCAATCTTATGTAGAGAAAGAATTGAAAGCCCAGCATGTGATGGATCTGACTTTGGTTAAAACGTATGATGCAGTATCCCGTCAACTTTCCGTCACTGTCAACGCTACCCCGCTCATCGACGAAACAGGTACTTACAAAATAAGTGTGTACCTTACTGAAAGTGGTATTGTGGATCCTCAGGAAAATCAAGGCACCATCATTGAAGAATACGAACACAACCATGTACTGCGCGATATGCTTACGGCTGCTTCCGGAGATGAGTTTGGAAGTGCTCTGGTAAAAAATAAAATCATTTCCAGAACCTTCACCTATACCATTCCTGCTGCTTTTAATGATGCCAAAATGGAATTAGTGGCCATGGTTGCGCGTTCCAACGGAGATGATAAATCGGTTTTGCAGGCAGCGGCTGTAAAAGTAAAATAACAAAACAATTATAAGCAAATTTTAAGCCTCCTTTTCCATTTGGGTTTGGGGGTGGTGGGCTTATTCTTTACTTTTGTACCAATCAACAATTTACTACCGTGAAGCAGCTCGCTTATTTTTCTTTTCTATGTATCGTTTTTTTATTCAGCTGTAAATCCGATTCCACTTCTTACAAAAAAGAATTATCCAATCCCGACTGGTTGCACCAGATCATGGGTGCCTATACCGATGTCATTGTTCACGATATCTTTTCACCACCGGTTGCGAGTAGAAATTACGCCTATACCACTATTGCCGCTTACGAGGCAGCGCGCCATCTCGACAGCAGCTATGTTTCACTGGGTGGTCAGCTCAACGGCCTTTCTGCCCTGCCAGAGCCGGAGAAAGGAAAAGAATATGCTTTCGAACTGGCCGCCATCAAAGCAATGATTACCACCGGTAAAAAATTTATTTTTTCAGAAAAGGATTTTTCCGATTTCGAAAAAACATTGATGGCCAAAGTGGATCAACTCAACATCCCAAAAGATGTATATGATAGGTCCATCGCCTATGGCGATGCTGTTGCCAAACACATTATGGCGTGGGCAGATGGTGATAATTATAAACAATCGCGCTCTTTTTCCAAATTTACCATCAACCTCAAAGATGCCGCAAGATGGAGGACCACCCCACCTATGTTCATGGATGCCATTGAGCCACATTGGAATCAAATCCGTCCCATGGCCCTGGACTCAGCCGGACAGTTCAAGCCTGCACCCCATACACCTTTCGATACGTTGCCCGGCAGCCAGTTTATGAAGGAAGCCAAAGAGGTTTATGACACAGGAAAAAACCTCACCGAAGAACAAACCCTTATAGCCAACTTCTGGGACTGCAATCCTTATAAGATGAATGTCACCGGCCACGCCATGCACGCCACTAAAAAAATTACCCCGGGGGGTCACTGGATGAGCATAACCCGCATTTCAGGTCTTAAAGCCAAATCCGATTTTGTGAAGACGGCACAGTCTTACGCTATTACTTCCATTGCCTTGTTTGATGGCTTCATTTCCTGCTGGGATGAAAAATTCAGATCCAACCTCATCAGGCCGGAAAGTGTGATCAATCAATATATCGATGAAAACTGGATGCCACTACTGCAAACACCTCCCTTTCCGGAATATACCAGTGGACACAGTGTCATTTCTTCCGCTTCTGCAGTCGTATTGGCTTCTGTATATGGAGAAAATTTTTCATTCAAAGACAGCACCGAAGTGCGGTTTGGTCTTCCTGTAAGAGACTTCCCTTCTTACGAAGCTGCTTGTCAGGAAGCTGCCATCAGCCGTTTGTATGGAGGTATTCACTACAAACCGGCCATCGTAAATGGCGTTGATCAGGGTAAAAAAATTGGTCATCACATTTTGAATACCATCCGCTTCAGGAAGTCATAAATCGTTTTTTTTCTACAGTAAAATCTTGATTCTCCAAAAGTGTATGCTGCTTTTGCACAACAGAGTAGTAGGCGTTTAGCACGGATTTTCTTGTGTCTTAAATTTTTCTTTCGTTATAATTACTTGGTCTTGCTGCCCACATAATTTGGTAGAAATCACTTTGATTTAACAAGGGCTGCAACAAAAAATATTTATCTTGCAGGCAACCAAGTGTAATCCTGTGTATTCTTTATTAAAATTGCTGCTATTTCGCATGGACCCAGAAAAAGCGCATTACCGAACCATGTCTCTGCTGGTTTTCATCAGCCGTCTTCCGTTGGGTGCTGCACTCCTGCGTTCTGTTTTTTCACCCAAACAACCCACAAATCCTGTTGTAATCGATGGACTTGCATTTCCCAATCGGGTGGGGCTCGCTGCCGGCTTTGATAAGAATGGTGAATGGGTAGATGTGCTTGCGCTGTTGGGTTTTGGCTTTATCGAAGTGGGTACCATTACCCCAAAACCCCAGGCCGGTAATCCGGTTCCCCGACTCTTTCGACTCATTCCTCACAAGGCATTAATCAACAGAATGGGCTTCAACAACCAGGGAGTGAAAGCGATGGTGGATCATCTCAAAAAAGTAAAAACCAAAAACATTATCATTGGCGGGAACATTGGAAAAAACAAAGACACTGCCAATGAAAATGCTATACACGATTATGTAATTGCTTTTGAAGCTCTCTATGACTTTGTCCATTATTTTGTGATCAATGTCAGTTCCCCCAATACACCGGGTTTGAGGGCTTTGCAAGACAAAGAGCCGTTGTTGGTCATCATCAACAAATTGATTGAGCTCCGCAGTCATAAAGATCAATACAAACCCATTTACCTTAAAATCGCACCGGATCTCACGCCTGAGCAACTCGATGACATAGCAGACATTGCCAATCAAACAGCCCTGGATGGTTTGGTTTGCACCAATACAACACTCGACAGGACGGCCGTTGCTTCTCACCCACTGGCGGCTGAAACAGGTGGGTTAAGTGGTCAACCTGTTTTTGAAAGATCCACCGAAGTACTTCAATACCTTCGAAAACAGACAAAAAAAACCATCATTGGGGTGGGTGGTATAACAGATGCAACTTCTGCACAGAAAAAAATGGAAGCCGGTGCCAATTTGATTCAGGTGTATACGGGCTTTGTTTATGAGGGACCATTCCTGGTCAGGAGACTGGTGGCCGCACTGCCGAATTGATTCAAGCCGGCGGTAAGAGATGGCTTGTATTAAGCTCTGGTTTGAATTTATCGGACTTCTTTCGTAATATCGTAATTAAATACCTATTGTATGGACCAGTTGTTGGCTAAAAACCCTTTGCTGCTTATTTTTTTGGTGGCTGCCATTGGCTACCTCGTGGGTAGGGTGCGTTTGCTTGGCGCAAGTTTGGGAACCGCTGCTGTGCTTTTTGTGGGTTTGGGCTTTGGCATGTTCAACCCCAACTTTGAAGCTCCTTCCATTATCTTTCAACTGGGACTTATCTTATTTGTGTACAGCGTAGGTATCAGCTCCGGACCGGCCTTTTTTGAAACCTTCAAGAAAAACGGCTTCCGGGACATGGGCTTTGTTTTGTTTAGCCTCTTCCTTTCAGCTATGTTTGCTTCAATCTTATATCTTCTGCTTCATTTAGACAAAGCAACCGCTGTAGGTATTTATTGTGGTACTACCACCAATACACCCGCCCTGGCCGGAGTTACTGACCTTATCAACAGGCTGGGCAATCCCCTCAAAGAACAATGGGTTAAAGACCTGGTTGTAGGTTATACCTATTCTTATCCCATGGGGGTTTTGGGGGTAATCATTGTGATGAAATACGCTGAAAAATGGCTTAAGGTAGACTATGAGGGCGAAAAAAACAGCCTTAGAAAACAATATGCCATCGATGAAG
>CALJKQ010000247.1 GCA_937973565.1 uncultured Saprospiraceae bacterium
CTATCTGACTTAGATAAAATGCTTCCTGGCAATATGTAGTTGGTCGGACGGATACTCTGCAACCAATACAGCTATTTTAGCTATGCTTACCAGTACAGGTGCTCAAATGTCAACAGCAAATATTTTAATTGAAGCTAATATAGTAACTCAAAACAGCACTTCCGGCGTTTCCAGAGGTATCTTAGTTGACACCCCTGATTCGGGAACAAGCCCCTCGTTTACTGCCACCATCATTGGTAACACTGTATACATTATGGACAATGTCGGAGGGGTAAATGGTATTGCCGCCCAAGCACGTCAAAGTTCAGTCGGGTGTTTTGATGTGCGAAACAATACGGTAAACTACCCAAATGGTGTTCCCGGTGGGATACTGGGACTTAGGGTAAGGCAAGCCGGCTCCGCCACAGCCAATCTGGAGCAAGGAGGGTCTGCCGGAGTTGCAACAGCTGTTATTGCGGCCAATAATCCGGCATCAACTACTGAAATTTTGGGAACTGTAAACGTGGTAACTAACAATTTTTGTTTAATCGCACCCAATTAATCCACTATTAAAAAGAAATAAATACTATGATACGTTCGATTATAAATTTACTTGTATTGTTTTTTCCTGTCTTGCTGTTCTCTCAGGTCAATGTCAATATTGGCAATATTCCTGCAGGCAAATCGGTGATCATTTCATACGATGTCAAAATTGATAAACCTTTTCCTGCAATGGTAAATCAGGTTAGCTCCCAGGGTACCATCTCCGGATCCAATTTCAGCAATGTACTGACAGATGATCCCGATGCCATGGGTGCCAACAATCCCACCATAACTCCGGTTGTCAATCCCACCTTAAATCTTTCCATTAGCCAGGCCACCGGTTCAGAGATAGGACTCACTGCTATTACGGTGACTGCCACCAATGACGACCCGGTTGTTGGTGATCAATACGTGTTCTTAGATGTGTCAGGTACGGGCATTACCTTTGGCGATTATAGTGTGACCGGTTATCAAATCAACATCCTCAATGGCAATACTTCAGGTAGCATTACTTTTTACGTCCAGGACGACCTGCTGGTGGAAGGTGACGAAGTAGCTGTCTTATCTTTGTATGATCCTTCACCAGGTTTGATTTTAGGCCCTGCCATTACCCAAAATCTTACCATTACCGACAACGAACTTTGCGGTACAGGGGGAATAACCATAAGTACACAAGCACAGGCCAACGCATTCAGAACTACGTATCCGGGCTGTAAGGTAGTAGGAGGTGACCTCATCATCAACGACGACGATGGCATGGGTAATGATTTAGTTAAGATCGACAGCTTGTACGGGCTTACCGGTGTAAATGGATTATTGGGTATTTTCTTCAACCCATTACTTACCAATCTCGATTCTCTCAACAACATCACCCAGGTTGGAGGCGACATAAGTATATTTTACAACAATCTGATTACCAACCTAACTGGGCTTTCGGGACTCGCAAGTCACAGCGGAACATTCTCTGTTTACAACAATCCTGCTCTCAATTCCTTACACGGCATTTACAATCTCACCGTGTTAAATAACCTCAATATCTACAGTAACCCGGCTTTGGTTAATTTAAATGGATTAGCTAATCTTGATGTAATCAATGGTGTTCTTTACATAAGTGGAAATGACAATTTAACAGACATTTCAGGGCTTTCTTCCGTTAGTTCGGTTGGAAGTACTTTTACGTTAAGCAGCAACCCTGCCCTTACCACCATTCAGGAACTGACACAGCTTACTTCTATTAATGAAAGTTTGTTTATAACAGACAATGCAAGCCTTGAAAATCTGGATGGTTTCCTGTTTCTCGAATCCATTACCCAGGATTTGTATATTGACAACAACGGGGCTTTAGATGATTATTGCGGTCTATACCCTATCATGGATAAAGAGGTCAACATGGGCGGCACTGCCATCGGCGGATCCATTACCATCACCAACAACGCCTCCGACCCAACACCCAATGATATTGTGATGAATGGTCCATGTGGATCCATTCAAAACACCAGGACAGGACAAAGATATATGTCATTGCAAGATGCCATTGCTGATGCAGATCCCATGGGAGGAGATACCATTATCCTGCTGGACAATATCGAAGAAAGTTTCATCGCGTACAACTCTGTTTATGTCCATTCCAATGGCTTTACACTAACCATTCCGGATGAAATCCCCGATGTTCAGTTTGGTAAAATGGAAATTGATACCGATAAAGTCTTTATTTGGTTGGGAGGCACCATCATTGTCAGCCCTGCCGGCTATATCCTCAATGGAGGCACCCTACACAACAACGGAATTATCAATTACCAGGGTGGCACAGGTACCTTTGACAATACAGGTATATACAAAGGCACCGGTAGCTTTCAAGGAAATATAAAAAACTTTGGCTCCGTCAAGCCCGGTAATTGAGTTGTTAATTTGACAAGTTAAATGTAAAACAAAAGGGCCGGTCAGTGATGACCAGCCCTTTTTTGTTTATAGCTGTATTAACTTATTTCGCTACATCGAAGCGGTCAAGGTTCATCACCTTTGACCAAACTTTTACAAAATCGTGGACAAACTTGGTGGCTGCATCATCGCAACCATAAACCTCTGCGAGTGCCCTCAATTCAGAGTTGGCTCCGAATACCAGATCAAATCGGGTACCCGTCCACTTCACGGCTCCGGTCTTTCTATCCCGGGCTTCGTAAACGTGTTTATGATCATCCACCGCCTTCCACTCAACACCCATGTCGAGGAGGTTGACAAAAAAGTCGTTGGTCAAGGCACCTTTTCTGGATGTAAGTACGCCATGATCGCCATTGTCCCAGTTGGTGCCCAGCACTCTCATACCGCCCACCAAAGCCGTCATTTCTGGCGGCGTAAGGGTCAGTAATTCTGCTTTATCGACCAACAGGTGTTCAGCCGGAACCGCAGATCTTCCTTTGATGAAGTTTCTGAATCCATCGGCAAATGGTTCCAGAGCTTCAAAGGAATGGACATCGGTTTGTTCCTGACTGGCATCGGTTCTGCCGGGTGTAAATGGAATACTTACGGCCACTCCCCCGTCCTTTGCGGCTTGTTCAACGCCAGCATCACCCGCCAATACAATCAGGTCGGCCAGAGAAATCTTCTTCCCACCTGTCTGTTGACCATCGAATTCTGCCTTGATTTTTTCCAGTACATCGAGTACTTTACCCAGTTGAGAAGGATTGTTTACCTTCCAGTATCGCTGTGGGCTCAGACGCACCCGTGCACCATTGGCACCTCCTCTCTTATCAGAATCCCTGTAAGTAGAGGCCGAAGCCCAAGCGGTACTTACCAGCTCAGAAACGGTGAGTCCGGATGCCAAAACCCTGCGCTTCAATTCGCTGACATCGGCATCGCTAACCAACGGATGATCTACTGCTGGCACAGGATCTTGCCAGATTAATTCTTCTGCAGGCACCTCGCTTCCCAGGTATCTCGACTTGGGTCCCATGTCTCTGTGGGTCAACTTGAACCAAGCCCTGGCAAAAGCATCCGCAAAATCATCGGGGTTTTCAAAAAATCTCCTGGATATTTTTTCGTAGGCAGGATCAAACCTAAGTGCCAGGTCGGTAGTCAACATTACCGGTGTATGTTTTTTAGATGGATCGTGTGCATCTGGCACCGTATCTGCACCCATGCCATGTTTGGGTATCCACTGGTGTGCTCCGGCAGGACTCTTGGTCAATTCCCACTCATAGCCAAACAGGTTCCAGAAAAAGTTGTTGCTCCATTTTGTAGGAGTTGTGGTCCAGGCTCCTTCCAAACCCGAAGTGATGGTGTCACCTGCCTTGCCTTTTCCAAATGATGAATGCCAGCCAAAGCCCTGCAATTCCATTTCCGCTGCTTCCGGTTCTTTACCAACCAGCGCAGCATCCCCTGCTCCGTGGGTTTTTCCAAAAGTGTGTCCCCCTGCAATCAAGGCAACAGTTTCTTCATCGTTCATAGCCATCCTGCCAAATGTTTCTCTGATGTCTTTGGCGGCTGCAATCGGGTCAGGATTACCTCCCGGACCTTCAGGGTTTACATAAATCAAACCCATTTGTACGGCTGCCAACGGATTCTCAAGGTCTCTTTCTCCTGAATAGCGCGTGGCATCATCCAACCATTTTTTCTCGAGACCCCAGTAGATCGCCTCATCCGGTTCCCATACATCATCACGACCCCCTGAAAAACCAAAGGTCTTGAAACCCATAGATTCGAGGGCCACATTGCCCGTAAGGATCATCAGGTCTGCCCAGGATATCTTCTTGCCGTATTTTTGTTTGATGGGCCACAACAATCTTCTGGCCTTATCCAGGTTGGTATTGTCCGGCCAGCTGTTGAGGGGTGCAAAACGCTGAAGTCCCTTTCCTGCACCTCCGCGACCATCGCCGATTCTGTAGGTACCCGCTGCGTGCCAGGCCATACGGATAAAGAACGGGCCATAGTGGCCATAATCCGCCGGCCACCAGTCCTGAGAATCGGTCATCAAAGCCATCAGATCCTTTTTCAGGGCATCGTAATCGAGAGATGCAAATTCTTTTCGGTAGTCAAAATCCTTGTCCATGGGATCCGACTCAACTCCATTCTGTCTTAAAATGGATAAATTTAATTTATTGGGCCACCAATCTGCATTGGATGTACCCCGCTGTGTGGTAGCATTGTGATGCGTTGCCCCCGTAAATGGGCACTTGCCGCCACTGTTTGAATTGTTTTCCATATAAATAGCTAGTTTTTGTTGATAAAAGACAAAAATACAACTAATTAAGACATCAATCAAACTGATAATTTCTATATTTGCATAGATTTTATCTATAATACAAATTACTGCATTTTTTAAGCCTAAAATCAAAACTTCACCTATTTCAACAATGCTCAAACCACTCGTATTTCAGCATTCCCCTATAATCCCTAACACCTAGTCCCTAGCCTCATGAACCTCCAACAACTGGAATACATCATTGCGGTCGACAGATTCCGTCATTTTGTGACAGCGGCACAGCATTGCCATGTGACCCAGGCCACTCTGAGCATGATGATTAAAAAACTGGAAGAGGAATTGCAGATCAGAATTTTCGATCGCAGTAAACAGCCTGTGGTGCCTACTGAGATTGGACTAAAGATCATTGCACAGGCAAAAGTAGTATTGAGAGAAACCGAAGGCATCCTGGACATTGTTCAAAACGAAACTACTTCGGTACAGGGCGAATTGCGCATCGGTATTATCCCCACGCTTGCTCCCTATTTATTGCCGCTTTTTCTGGATCGGTTCCTGCGCAAATATCCCGACATCAAATTGCAGATCAGCGAGCTCACCACCGACGTAATCATAGAAAGAATCAAACACAACCAGCTGGACGCCGGACTGCTGGCCATTCCGGTCAACCAGGCTGATCTGGTGGAAATCCCGCTTTTTCATGAAGAGTTTGTAGTGTATTCCTCGCAGAAATCCCTGCACCCCAAAAAAAAATATTTGTTGCCGAGCGATCTAAGGGTAGATAAACTCTGGCTGCTGGAAGAAGGCCACTGCCTGAGAAACCAGGTCGTCAATCTTTGCGAATTGAAGGTTCACGAACGAAACCTCCACCAGTTTGACCTCACAGCATCGAGTATCGAAACCCTAAAAAAAATAGTGGACCTCAACGAGGGTATCACTGTACTTCCCAAACTCTGTCTCAAGGATCTGAACAAAAAACAACTCAACCATGTCCGCTACTTCAAGGCACCGGTGCCTGTGAGAAAGATTGGCATGGTCAGCTTCCGTTACTTTGTAAAAGAAAAAATGCTGGAAGCCCTGAAGGAAGAAATCCTGAGCTGCCTGCCGGATGAGATGAAACAAATGGAAAATAAGGTGGTGATCAATATGTAGACCCATTCCTGCTTGACAAAGGCAGGCCTTTCATCAAATCAAATAAATAGCTAAACTATTGGGCTCAAGGAACTGCTGCCTTGTCTGCCGAACTTTGCCTGGTGTAGGCGTTTGTTATCGACATTATCTGAACCATATGTCGTACCATATGATGGATATAAAACTGAAAAGTATCGCCCAACTTGAGTCTGATCAAAGATGTGATGGACGTTTTGATCCGTATTTCTTCCAGATTTACCTGATGGGCTCTTTGCAATAAATCCAGTAATGCGTCCATTTGTTGGATACACACCTCTAATACATTTTTTGTCAGAGGGGCATGTATGGGGTCTTTGTCCTTAAAGGTCTTCATTTTTTTTATGTCAGGACCCGGCAACATACTCTTGGCAAAATAAGTACCCAGCCAACCACCCTTATAACGAGGAACTGCTTTGCTTCTACTTTTTCTGATGGCCGTTTCTATTTCCGGCAAATAATAAGCACCATATCGATTGAGGTGTTCGATTACTTCTAATACATTCCATTTTTCTATTCCAGGACGCCATCTCAGTACCCCTTCATCCAGAGGATGCAGCGCTGCTACCTCCTTTTTGATGCTCTCAACTTTTGCCGTTAAATCTCTCAGCAATTCATCTGATTCCATAAGTAATTTTTTGCAAAAATGGGCGGATTCCCACTTACAAAGCTTGATCCACATCAAGATTTTTAAGTCGCGACAAGGTTTCAGGGCTCATGCGCAGGTAATTGGCGATGTAACGGAGGGGAACTTCCTGAAAAAGGCGAGGGCTTCTTTGCAGCACCCTCAGGTACCTCTCCCTGGGAGATTGGGTGAGGATGTCTATTTCTCTTTCCATCTGTTGCAAAACCAGGTCCTCCAAAACAGCTGTCCACCAATGGTAAAATGCCAAATCTTTCCCGGCTTTTAATAGTTCAGCTTTCGAAATTATACGAACCGTTGTCTTCCTAATCGCCTGAATACAAAGTGCACTTGGCTTGCCTGTCAAATAAGAATCCAGAGCAACCAAAACATTGCCTTTATACCCAAAACGCACAATCTGTTCTTCTCCTCCATCCCAAAAGAAGACCTTTACACTGCCCGATTCCACCAGGTAGATGTTTGTATCGACCGTATTTTCAACCTTTAAATAGCTGTTGCGGTCCAATACCAGCCTTCGAAAGGGCAGCTCGCTAAAATTCAATTCCTGGCTCATCAATATCCCTGTAACATCAGGCTAATTTACGTTATGGTTTCTATCCGGATGTTACTAATTTTCAAAGTTGAGGGCGTGTATTTTCAAAGTCGGAGGCTTACATTTTCAAAGTTGAGAGCGTGCATTTTCAAAGTTGAGAGCTTGCATTTTCAAAGTTGAAGGCATGTATTTTCAAAGTTTAGGGTGTGTATTTTCAAAGTTGAGGGCGTGTATTTTCAAAGTTGAAGGCATGCATTTTCAAAGTTGAGGGCGTGTATTTTCAAAGTTGAGGGCGTGTATTTTCAAAGTTGAGGGCGTGTATTTTCAAAATAATAACTATCTTTGCTTCTATAACAACAACATTATGAGCATTCTACGTGCAATAAAAAAGGAAATGGACATTTTTAGTAAAAAATACCCAATCCTTGTATTAACAGGCCCCAGGCAATCGGGTAAAACGCACTTCTTAAAAGCGCAATTTAACAATTATCGGTATGTCAATCTGGAAAATACCGATAACCGAAATTTTGCCTTATTGGATCCCAACAACTTCCTGAAAGAATATGATCAATTTGTGATTTTTGATGAAATTCAGCGGGTACCGGAATTGTTTTCCTATATCCAAACCAAAGTTGATGAAGATGGCATCATGGGACAATACATTCTATCCGGTTCCCAAAACTTCCATTTGATGCAAAATATCACCCAAAGTCTGGCAGGACGGGTAGCTCTGTTTAAACTCCTGCCATTCGATATATCGGAAATGAAGGCAGCACATTGGCTGGATGATGACTATGCCGTGAATCTCCAAAAAGGTTTCTATCCGGCAATTTATGACAGAGATATTCCATCCAAAAATTTTTATTCCAACTACCTTCAGAGTTATGTGGAAAGAGATCTTACAGACCTTATTCAAGTTAAAAACATGAGGTTGTTTCGAAATTTCATCTCTCTTTGTGCAGCCAGAGCTGGCCAATTGCTGAACCTCAATTCACTGGCTAATGAGTGCGGGATTTCACAACCCACCGCCAAGTCATGGATTTCTGTGCTGGAAACCAGTTACATTGTGTACCAGCTTCAACCCTACTTTCCCAATTTTAATAAACGCATCACCAAAAGTCCAAAATTGTACTTTTATGATACCGGACTGCTGTGTTATTTGTTGAAAATCAATGATGCATCGGCACTGAAACTAAGCGCACATAAGGGCAACTTGTTTGAAAATTACATCATCAACGAATACATCAAAAAAAACTACCACAACAATTTACTCCGCGACTTCTGGTTTTGGAGGGATGCTGTCGGACATGAAATTGATCTGATATGGCAAAAATCTGAAAAACTCAATCTTGTTGAAATAAAGGCCTCTGAAACCATCATGCCGGATATGTTCAAAGGCCTCCAATATTTTGAAAAATTGAGTCCCGATAGCATCGAAAGTAAAACGCTGATGCATACCGGCCTCTTTAACCAAACTCGTGCTTTGGCAAAAGTAAATAGTTGGAAAAATATTGAATTGTGATAACAAACTTTGGCAATACGCTGCGCTTAGTTCAATACACTTCGCTTAAGGCAATGCTCGGTACGGATTACCTCGCGCAATACGTGAAGAATTTTTCTAAACTTAAAATTAGTTGCAATCGAAAATTTGTCTTTGCCACTCGCGGTGCTCGTGGTTCCCTTGCTAAAATGACTTGTCAGCCATTTTTTTGCTCTGCAAATCGCTCGGTCATGCTTAGTTCAATTCGCCTGCTGCTTAGTTCAATTCGCTGCGCTTAGCATGACTGAACGGTTTCGGCAAAGCCGAAAAAATTGATCACTACAATCCAATGGTTCGTAGAGATCATTTGAGTAAAGTAGACGCGCTTACCACGAGGCTGCAACCCATACTCTTTTTTAAAAGTGTAAGCCATGAGAGAAGTCCTAAGTGGAAAACGGAAAGCGGAATTCGGAAAGCGGGAGACCGCATTTAATCCCACCAAACGCCGGCGAGGCCTAACACAGATCCAAGCCATAACCCTATGATGTAGACAATCAGGCATAACAGGTTAACCCCTGCTGTAATCCAGAATCCGCTGTGGCGATAGGGTTCCAATAAGTGATAAAACAAACCACCGGTGGCTCCTGCCAAAGGCACAATGATCAAGGGTCGGGAGTACCAAAA
The DNA here is from genome assembly GCA_937973565.1 of uncultured Saprospiraceae bacterium. Classification (GTDB taxonomy): domain Bacteria; phylum Bacteroidota; class Bacteroidia; order Chitinophagales; family Saprospiraceae; genus JADKBO01. The sequence continues at coordinate 9,224 of CALJKQ010000247.1, forward strand.
CTTTGGCCATTTGGGATCCAATGCACCTCCTCCATATAAGAAGATGGCTATTAAAACAAAAGCAATAAATGCCCCTGTTGCCATGCGACGGTACAGCAGCGATTTGTCTGACAAATTTAGTTTCATGGATGTTGTCCTTTTTTGAATAGTATATATTGACAATAAACTTAATAATTAAAATACAATGTACTTTGTACTGCAAAGTTAATTCATTTTTTCTATTTGTCAAGTCCCTTTACAGAAAATATACATAAAATAAAAGCCGGCAGAAGTAACAACTCACCTGCCGGCCAAAATCCTGTTTATATGGTTTTTTATGCTTACCTACAGCTTTACTATTTTTTCACTACCCCGAGGTGTTTCAAGGATGTAAATGCCTGATGGTAAGTAAGATAGGTCAATATAGTCACCATAACCTGTTTTCACATTGACGCCTTGTAAGCTGTAAATTTTCCAGAAGGATTTATGGTGAATCCAAACTCCATTTTGGGTTGGATTGGGATATGTAAGATGCTTTCCGGAAGTTGGTGTTACGTCCGCAGTGGCAACGGTGCCACAAAGACTTTCCAACCATTTAATCAAGCTTCCGTTGATATCAGCTTTCACTTTGTGTTCAGCATGGGTTACTGCAATCTGATCCTCCAGATCGTTTAATTGTGGAGGAGTCATGGACACAATCACCGGATATTTGGCAGGTGCAGCTGTAATTTTTGCTTTTAATGCTTCTGAAGATATCTTCAAGTAATTATTTTCGTCGAGGTCATTGTTCTTTTTCAATTCCTGAAAAATCGCTTTCGATAATTCTTCCCCAATGTAGGATGATCTGTCAAATCGCTCCGGATACAAAGGACTTGCCTGGAACTTGTGGAAAACAGCACAAACACCCCGGTCGGTATAATTTTTTATATTCAGTTCTGCCTCTGCATTGCCTGCCGGTCCAACGCCCGGGTGCATATCATTGGCATTGACCGACAAATAAAAGGGCTTCTCCGAATGGAGCGATAAAAGAGTGCTGCCACTGACTGTATGTCCGATGGCCGCCCTCCAGTTGAGCACATTCACCGCAAATTCTGCGAATGCACCCCCTGCAGAATAGCCGTAAGTAAAATGAGGTGTAGATGGATCCAAACGATTGCGCATCAATAAACTATCCCGGATCGCCCTGATATTGGCATAATCAATGGCATTGGAATCCAGACTGTATGACCATTGAATAGCACCGTTGCCATCGTAATCGGTATTGTCCTGACTTTCTTCGCTGGATATCGCCAGGATACCATAATTGCGGGTCATCATCTGATCGATAAATTGTTTTGTTTCTACATTGAATGCCATAGAGCTGGCATTGCCGTTGGTGCCGTGTAATACCCAGATCATGCCTTTCATTTCATTTTTCTCAGGCAGGTACAGATAAACGGTTTTCTCTTTTTGGGCACCCATAATTTTTACCTGGTTCAACTTCATGTTGGGCTGCAACGTAGCATAATTGGCAGTCACCACAACATTTCTTTCAGGCATTATCACCCGGGTATGATATTCATTTGGAGCTTCCAGGTATTGTACATCGCCGGTCCAATGGGTAAATACTTTGCCGTCCTGCTGAGCTGACCAGATATGGATGGTATCACCTTCTTTGTAATTGCCACCACCATGACCACTGTTGGTTTTGAGTGTGTATATTGCAGAGCTGTCAGCAAATTCCAATACATACTGTTTCATCCAGTTCCAGTGTGTCCTCGGTGCGTCAAAAAAGTGGTTTTTACCATTCGGATAAGTATGATCCAGGCCTTTGACGAAAATAAACTTAAATTCGTATCCGGTACCAGGTCCGGGATGATTGGGCTGATAGGTGGCCACCACAGCTGTATTGGTATCACCCTCAATCAAAAAAGATTCCTGCAGATCAAAATTGGCAATATGTCTGTGTGCAACATTGTAGTGTTTGCCATTCATCCAGGGAATGCCGGGCGTGGTTAACAAGGTGTCGAAATAAGCCAGAGAGCCCTCCGGTCCTTCATTTCCCGGACCATAATCTTTATTGCCAACCTGATATAAAACAGGCAACTTTCTTTTGGGGACATAGGTTGTATCAAGGTAGAATGATCCGGCATTTTCTGCTACAGCTGCGAGGATGTCGCTCATTTCCACGGCACATTTGGCTGCCATCTGGCCACCATTTGAAGAACCATTGAGATAAATGCGTTTGTGGTCAATGTTGTAATTGGTTTTCATTTCATCTACCATCTTTCGCAAAAATTTGATGTCATCCAGACCAGATTCACCGGCTTGGTAAACGAACTCAGCATCGGGAGGTGTATTCCATTTGCTAATGAATTTATTTTCACCATCTGTTATAATTCTATACTTCCAGGAGGAAGGAAAAACTGCAATAAAACCCTCCTCATCTGCCAACTCGGTCCAACCATAGGCATTATAAAAAGTCTCACCATCTCCACTGGTGCCGTGCAGCATGAACACCAATGGAACTGATTTTGTGCCATCATAAGAATCGGGCACATGGATAAAATATTCTCTTTCAATCCCGTCAACCAGGGTAGTCACCCTTATTTTGCCGGCGGGGGAAATCTCTGCTGTTAATGGATGAAGGGCAAAAACGAACAGGATTAAAAACAGTGTTTTGATACATTTAATCATTATTACAGGATTTTGAATTGTTGCAAATTAAGTCTTTGATTCTCCAAAAGTATTTTACCCGTTGAACCTAAGTAACACCCGTTCGGGTAGGTGGAGATCTTTTGATGAGCAATTATATTCCGGTAAATCGCTGTCCTACCCTTTCGGGTAGTAGTTTTACCCAAGGATTCCGGTATTTTTACTAAAACAAAGCAACCCTTAAATTTTCCGTTCATGAGACCAGCTGTCTTGCTTATTGCCCTCTTCAATTTTTATGTGCTCTGTTCACAATCTGTAGAAAGTAATGTCAAAGCTCAATGGTTTAACAAGGCCTTAGTGGCCAAAGCATTAGGCAAAACCGACTCCATCCTGTTTTACCTTGAGAAAGTCGAGGCTATTGCAGATTCGTCGACAATACCCAACAAACTGCCCATCCTCATCCAATTGGAGAAGGCGAAGTATGCACGGTCCAAAGAGGATGTGAAGTTGTTTTTAAATGCCATAAAAAAAGCGGAGATGCTCATTATTAGGGACACAGCCCGCACCCTTAGTGATGAGTTATATGCCCTGCAGGCCCAATACTATTTTCACACCAAAGAATACGAAAAGGCTTTGGCGTTTCTTCACCAAACGGAAGAGTACCGAAAAATCCACTCTCCCTTTAAAAATTGGAAAACCTATCGCCTGATGGCTGCCATATACAAAGCACAAGGTGAAACGGCCAAAGCCAAAGAATTTAGCCAAAAATCTGAAACACTGGCAGAAATACAAGCCACACTCAAAAATATAAGCGAAACTGAATTTGCGCCTGCATTGAAAACCCACGAAATGACGCAAATCCAGCTGGAAAATGCCCTCATCCACAATCAAAACACTACGATCCAAGCACAAAAAAAACAATTGAAAATGGCACTGGTTTTTTGCGGCATTATCATAGCCTTACTCATATATTTTCTCCTGCAAAGAAATAAATGGAATCGTATCCTCAATGAAAAAAATGCCATTATCGAAAAAAACCTGAAAGAGAAAGAACTGCTGTTACAGGAAATCCATCACCGGGTTAAAAACAACCTTCAACTGATATCCAGCCTGCTCAGCCTGCAATCCAGAAATGTCGATGACAAGTCGGCAACACTGGCCCTTCAGGAAGGACAAGCCCGGGTTCAAAGTATGGCATTGATCCATAAAAACCTCTACAGTGACAATGCAAGTTCAGGGTTGGAAGTAAAGGACTATGTCATTCAATTAACCCAACAACTGCTGCAAACCTATGGCCTCAATCCGGATAAAATTGATTTACAGCTGGATGTGGATCCCATCTCTTTGGATGTCTCAACCCTGGTGCCTCTGGCTTTGATCATCAACGAACTGATCACCAATTCGCTCAAATACGCCTTCGACCAACACGAAACGGGCAAGATACAGCTATCCCTCAAACCCACACATGACAACCAGCTGCTGCTGAGAATACAGGATAATGGAAAAGGTTTTGATCCCCTCCAAAATACAGATGGCTTTGGTACTAAGCTCATCCAGGCCCTGGCTGCTAAACTCGATGCAACGGTGAATTATTTCAACCAAAATGGTACCTTGGTAGAGATTCTGATCCACAATTATAAATTGGCTGAATAAACAATAAATACTTTGATGAACACCGATAGCGTGGACATATTAAAAATCCTGGTTGTAGAAGACGATGCCATCATCCTTTACGACATTAAAGAAGTACTGGAAGCAGAAAACTTCCACGTCATCACTGCTATCAACCCTGGTCAGGCCCTAATTCATCTCAACAACGGAGAACCCGACCTTGTGGTAATGGATATTAACCTCGAAAGCGAACTTACCGGTATTGACCTGGCCAGATACATCATGGACAACAACATTCCGGTACCTTACATTTTTTTGACCTCGTATTCAGACAAAAAGACCATTGAGCAGGTCAAAGGCACATTTCCGGCTGCCTATATTGCCAAACCCTTTCACCAGGCCCAGCTTTTGAGTACAGTGTCGCTGGTTTTAGCCGGAAACAGAAAAAGAATCCTAAACTTTGGTCTCACCCCGGAACAACTCCGAGCAAAGATAAATGTTGATCTTACAGAAAAAGAATGGTCTATAACCCAATTGCTGAGCCAGGGATTATCCAATGAAAACATTGGGGGGCAGCTCAATTTATCGGTCAACACCGTAAAATTCCACATCAAAAACATTTACGATAAACTTGAGGTACACAATCGGCCTGAACTCATCCTGAAATTGGGTAAATTGAGCCGAATTTGACCGCAAGGACAAATTTATTAACATATATTCCGTTAATATATGGTTAATCTGTATCCATAATTAGATATTTTGTTTTATATTTGCACTAAATAACAATATAAAGGCTCCTGCCTACGCCTTTTCTGAGTAAGTTCCGAAGTTTCCCTTCCTCTCTTTCAGTTCTCGCATTACCAGCTGCCGATTAATTTTAATATTATACATGAATTTTACGTGTGCATCACACTCCTTATCTGCTTCGAACCAAAATATTGACCAAAATATTCACTTGTTTTGTATTAGTCCGGTTTACGATACCCTTCCTTTACTTTCGGAATTTATCTTTTTAGCTGATCATGGTACGATTCGCACTGTGGATTTTATCAACTTCAATTGTTCACAGGGCAACCAGTAAAAAAATAGTTTATGGCTACGTTTGCAAAAAAAGAGAAAGAAAAAAAGAAAGCGAAAAAGAAACAGGACAAAGCCCAGAAAAGGGAAGATAGAAAGACTGTCAACAACAAAGGCAAGAGTCTGGACGAAATGATTATGTACATTGATGAAAATGGAAATTTGAGTAAGACACCCGTTGATCTTACCCAAAGAAAAGAAATAGATCCTGAAACGATTCAACTCGGGGCAACGGCTATGCCGGACCCTGACGAAGAATTTACAGGAACAGTATCATTCATAAGTGACAAAGGATATGGCTTTATCATTGAGGATGGCAGCAAAGCAAGTATCTACCTCAATACACAGCTTCTTACGGCGCCCTTAATGGGTAACGACAAGGTGAAATTCAACAAGGAAAGGACACCTAAAGGATACAGTGCATTGAACATTCAAAAAATAAAATAACAAATTAGTAAATCAAATTTTTTTTAACATGCAAGAAGGCAAAGTAAAATTTTTCAACGCTACTAAAGGTTTCGGCTTTATCACTCCAAGCAACGGAGGTCCCGAAATTTTTGTACACATTTCAGGTACCGTTGATGAAATTCGCGAAAACGATACAGTAAGCTACGAAGTCCAAAACGGAAAGAAAGGCTTAAACGCTGTTAACGTAAAGAGGATTTAATTCTCCTTTATAGGATTATAATTCCATGAAAAAAGCCCTCCCACATTGTGCGGAGGGCTTTTTAATTTTATCTGAAACCCATAGTTATAACAACCCTATTTTGCCTGATTCCTCCTATCTGCTATTTCCCTTTTTTCAAAGACATATAAGCTTCATCAATCCAATTCTTTCCGCTTAAGGCAACATCCGGTTTGATTCCCACTTTATCCATGAAATAGCCTGCATCCAGCCACAAACGACGCTGTATAGGCATCTGAAATGTTATTTGGGGGCAATAGGTTGGCGGCTCTACCAACAGGTCATAATCAATATTACCTCCTGAATTTTCTCCCATAATGGTTACCTTATCGCTTTGTTTGGCAAGGTTAGTAAACAACTCAGCAGCTTGCTCCGTACCCGCATTAATTAGGACCGCCACCTTTTTGGGTTTGGCCGCCACTTTGTCAAAAACCAAGGTATCAGCCACTTTTCCCATGGGATTGTACCCTCTTCCAAAATGAGCTTTCATGCTGTCGAGTTCAATCTCTTTTTGTCTCTTGTCTTCGGGCTTTAATGAGGCATAAGCTGATTTCGCATAAGTATCATACCACAAGTCATAGTTCTGTTGTGTCATCCTTATTTCTGAATGATACTTTACCATGGGCCTGGTATATATATAGGGTAGTAAGATGTCCAAGACCTGGTCATTGCTGCCTTTGGTATTGCGCAAATCAATGATCCAGTAGCCGGCATCTTCCAGGGAACCCTTTTCTTTGTCCATTAGCATGCTCAGCATTTTTGCTGTATTGGATCCCATGACCGGCAGGGTTACGATAGCGAGATCATCTTCAAATTCTAGTTTGGGAGCTTGTGCACTGTTCATTGTTTCATTGGAAACCAGGCCCTGATTGGGAGCTTGGCCCACAAGTTTCTGGTTGTTTAGACTGGAGGTTACCTTGAGGTTTTTATCGTAAAAATAAGAAAGCCACTCGTTGATTTTGGCTGCGCAATCATTGTCATTGCCAATGCCTTTTGTAGCCATTTTGAAGGGTTCGCTATAGCTGTGGTACTTTTTGACGTTGTCAAAATTCACCTTGTCAAACCAGCCGGCATAATTGTTTTCAACGTTCTGTTTTACCCTCGCAAACACCTTGTCGCACTGGCAAGACTGTGCCTTAACGCCTCCAATTGCCGTAGAAGAAAAAACAATACCCACCCAAAAAAACTTTACAAAAAGATTCATTATACTTCGATTTTACCCCCTCTCAAATGAAATGAGGGGCTTGGATTAAAACCTCAAAATTAGGCATAATTTACTAACGATATCGAAATTTTATTTTGAAAGCACTTCGAATATTCCCGGATACAATAATTTGATATCGGAATATTATTACACTCCAAATAAAATATGGAATCAAGCGTTGAGCTCTGCCTATTGGGCTTTTGTATTGTTTTGACTCTGAAAAAAGATTAAAAAAGATAGATTGGCTGCGAGAAATAAGATATTGATCCAACGGGCAAAGGGAGGCGCGCCGTCGGTCCATACCTGACCCAGTAAAACCAAAATGTTTAAAATGATCAGTAACCGCACTGATGTCTTACTTATATTCATAGTTTGTTATTTTGCATATAGATTAAGGATACATGTACAGTTCCTCCTGATCAATAAGCCTGCGTATATTTTCAATGACCCTCAGCATGTATTTTTTCCAAAACAGTTTTGCAAACAGCCAGTTGATAGGGTACATTAAAATAGATTTTGAATGTAGCGTGTAGGTGTAATCTATTTGGATGTTGTTTGCCGATAGTTCTGT
>CALJKQ010000248.1 GCA_937973565.1 uncultured Saprospiraceae bacterium
AGTTCAGACGTGTGCTCTTCCGATCTCTTTCTTCAAGGAAGGATATTGCCATTTGGGCATCTATGTACACATAGGGTGATGTTGCTTTGTAATCATCCGTCAAACCTATATCGATGGCAAATACGGTTCCTGTTTTATCGACATTTTCTTCAATAAAAAAAGGAAGTTTTTGGGCTTGAATGGTTAGCGTTATGTCAGCTTCGATACAATGGGTAGAAACCATAGCTTCTAAAATCATACCTGAAGGTAAATCAATACTGATGGTTGTCAATCCCAGCTGATTTACTTTCTTGATAATATCCAAGACCTGGCCTTCCGCAACGCGATTAATGCCTGTGCCCAATAAGGCATCTATGATGATGGTGTTTTGTTCTATGTTATCTTCCTTCAATTCATCGAAGTCAGCAATGGGAATATTATGGCATGCCAGTAATTGTTCCTTCATAATCTGATAGTCGGCACTGGGTGTTTTGTTTAAAGGACATTCCAGTACGCGTACAGTGTAGAAATGATTTCTCAATGTGCGAGCTATTACCAGCCCATCTCCTCCATTATTTCCGGTGCCGCAAACTACCAAAAATCGAGTATCAGGTGAAGGAAATAATTCAATGATCTTCTTTGCCAGCGCCTGGCCCGCTTTTTCCATCAACTGGGTGCTTGAAATTCCCAGCGCTTTCATGGTCTGAAGATCCCATTCTCTGATTTGTCTGGCGTCAAACAAGTACATATCTTAGTGTGTTAAAGAAATACAAAGACAAGATATGGAATTAAACAAGATTTTGCAAGATATTAAAGTTGTTGAATTGGCCAGTGTTCTGGCAGGTCCCCTGGCAGGAAGTTTTTTGGCAGAGTTGGGTGCGGAAGTAATAAAAATCGAGAATGCACCTTCAGGTGGCGATGTAACCAGGGGTTGGAAATTGCCTGAAGAGAGCGATGATTTTGCAGCAGGTGCCTACTATCACAGTGCCAATTATGGAAAAAAAATTCTAATGTTGGATTTGAAAAAGAAGGATGACAGAGACAAGTTGTATCAGCATACAGATTCAGCGGATGTAATCCTTACCAATTATCAGAAACACACGGCATTGAAACTGGAAGTTGATATCGATTTACTTAGAAAAAACAATCCGAAAGCTATAGTTGTGCAGCTCAATGCTTTTGAATATGATGATCCCAGACCGGGGTATGATTTGGTGATGCAGGCAGAAACTGGTTATATTTCTATGTGTGGTGAAGAGGGTGCATTGGCCAAAATGCCGGTGGCCATGATTAATATATTGGCAGCACATCAAATAAAAGAGGCCATTCTATTGGGCTTAATGCAACGATTTAGAACCGGTGAGGGTGCGGTTTTCCATGTATCGCTTTACAAGGCTGCTTTATCGGGACTGGTCAACCAGGCGACCAATTATTTAATGGCCGGTCACATAGCCAAGCCCCTCGGCACTTTGCATCCCAATATTGCGCCGTACGGGGAAATTTTGGAGTGTAAAGACGGAACAAAGTTGATGCTGGCAGTAGGTTCAGATGGTCAATTTTCAAAACTCTCAGATAGTCTCGGATTGAGTCGGCAATGGTTGGCCAGGTATGAAACCAATCTGCAAAGAGTGGTATCACGTGCAGATCTTATTAGCGATATTCAGGAACAGGCTTTGAAGTTTTCAGGTGAAGATTTGATAAAGCAATTAGATCAATGGCAAATTCCTTATGCAAAGGTGAAGAATATGAAAGAAGTTTTGGATGACCCTCAAAGTAAAACGATGATATTAAACAATCCGATTATTAACCGGCTGGATGGGAAATACATAAGCAATCTGGCTTTTACCGGCCACTTTTTTAAGTCCAATGAAAGCCATTGAGAAAATCGACAATATCCATTTCTTTTTTTCCCTCGTATTTGATTCGCTCCAGAATTAAATAGCCATCTTGTGTAGCAATTTGCAAAGTTTTCTTTTTATCACTTACTACCGTGCCGGGTTTGTGTGTATGAGAAGCCAATAAACCACTGCATTTAATAACTTTCATTTCTTGCCCCATAAAATGGAACCAGGCACCGGGTACCGGATGTAAGCCTCTGATAAAGTTTTTAACCTCTTCAGTTTTTTTATTGAAGTCAATCTCACAGGTTTCATGGAATATTTTGGGAGCATGTGTCACACCCTCTTCATTTTGCGTTAAGTAATTGGCATGGCCTGTTGCAATAGCTTCCAAAGCCTCAATCAGTGCTGTGGCTCCCAATGTTTTTAGTTTTCCATAAAGACTGCCAAAATCATCCTTTTCCTCAATGGCTATTGCTTTTTGCAAAAGTATTCCCCCTGTATCAATTTCATGTTGCAGCTTAAAAACAGTAACACCGGTTTCTTTTTCGCCTCTTATGATCGCCCAGTTGATGGGTGCCGCACCCCTATATTTGGGCAGCAATGAGGCATGGACGTTGATGGTGCCCATGGGAGGAAGCGACCAGACTTCCATAGGCAGCATTCTAAAGGCAACCACTACTTGTAGGTCGTGTTGAAAAGATTGCAGTTGGTCGATAAATGACTTTGCTTTTAAGTTGGGTGGTTGTAAAATGGGAATTCCTTTTTCCTGTGCGTATTTTTTAACATCGGTGGTAAGTAGCTGTTTGCCTCCCCGACCTCCCATTTTATCTGTAGCCGTTACTACAGCTGCTATCTCATGACCAGATTCCATAAGTGCCCTAAGCGATTCTACTGCAAAATCGGGACTGCCCATAAACACTATCCTTAATGCTTTCATGCCTTAGTTTTGAAACAAATAGAGATTGTCGAGTGTCGTGCCCAGCCATAGTTTAACAGAAATATATGCGTTTATGTTCTGAGGTCTTAGGGCCATATTATCAATAACCACGCTGCCAATGGTTGCTTTTAATTCCATCTTGTATTTCTTGTTCATGGCTGTCACCTGTTGGTTAACCTGTTCCTGCACCTGATTCAAATTTTCTGCGATGTTGAAATGTAGCATTTTGTCAAGTTCGTTCTTTATTTTCCCTTTTAACAGCCATGACGCGGCCTTATGCAAGACATTTCCCGTTTTTACAGATACATCCACCTGATCACCGTATAAAAGTGACTTGCTTTTATCGAAGGTGGGTATGCCCTGCAGGATCAACTTCCCGTTAAATGATCCTTTCACATCAACAGCCAATTGAAGTCTGCCATTGCTCTTGCCAACCTCAATATTCAGGATCTCAATATTCTTGCCCGATTCTGCAAATTTTTTTCCTACAAAATTTTTCTTAGCCACGTTTTGTAAATGTTCATAATCCAGTTCCATGATTAGCTGGATCAGAGAACTGTCACGCACCTTTTCTTTCCAGGCAAATGGGGGCGTTTTAATGTCAAAATGATCAAGTCCCGGCTTGGAAGAACTGAGATTGACTTGCGTTTTTAACGAAATTTTTCCTTCTATGTAACTCTTGGTATTAATGGCAGGTGTCAGAAATGCGGAGTCAGCTTTCATTTGAAACCATCCGCCATAAATACTGTCGAGCTCAAAAGGAGTCAGGGTATATTTTGCTACTTCTTTAATTATCAACGGTAGATTGTACTCTTCTCTCATTGAGTTGTCGATGTTTTTCTCCATGTCTGTTCTGGTTTTCCTGATTACAAAATTGGCCAGGGTTTCAATCGGCAAGTTCAGGATGCCAAGGTCTATAGCCGGTTTTTTGGTCCATTTGTGCTCTACCATCATGGTTTCGGTTTTTAACTTCCAATCCTTTTGGATGTCGAAGTTGGATAGAAAAGTCATTTCCAGGTTTCCGGTGGCTTTGAAATCCTTAATGGAAGTTTTTTTGACAACATCGACCTGCATGGGAATGGTTACCAGTGCACTTTTTCCCTGAAATTCAACGAGTACATTGCCAATTCTTTTCAGCTTAACGGTAGCATTGTAATCGTCAAACTTGAGCTCTTCTTTCATCATGTCATCCATTACAAAATTGAAGGTATCCGTCAGGGACTGTTTTTTGATTTTATAATTGATGTTGATGACAGAATTCAAGTCCGGAGCTACAAAATAATCCGGTTCTGGTTCAATGGCCACTGATTTTTTACTACTGCTGCAGGATGCTATGAGGAGAACGGTTGAAAAATAAATCATCCGGGTTAGTAAACTAAAAAAACGGCCGGTACTTTGGTTATTCATTTTTTTTATATCTTGTAGTTGGGCAAAGG
>CALJKQ010000249.1 GCA_937973565.1 uncultured Saprospiraceae bacterium
TCACATGAAAGCAATGTAAGTATCCTGCATGAAATTTTGAAAATACCCAATCGCAATTTCAAGTTGGCGGCTTTTTGTAATTATCCGGATGAAGCCAAAAAACTCAAGGAAATGAAGGTGGATTATGTCTATGATTTTAAAATCTATCAGGGAGAAGACTTTGCAGAGCAAGCGATGATAAAATTCGGTAAAGAGACTAGAATTTAAAACGAGATATCAATTGGCAATGAAAATTCTCTTAATTTTACGGGCAATCTATCATCAATGAGGTTTTACAGCTTCTTTTTGCTGCTGCTATTTATGGTGCATTACCAGCTGGCTTTTGGGATCAATCCGGAAAGAAGACTCAAGGCCCAAAGAGTTCAAGAGAGCATCCAGATTGATGGATTGTTGAAGGAGAAGGTATGGAATTCTTCGGAAGCTGCTTCTGATTTTGTGGTTTCGGAGCCGGTTCCGGGTGCGGCAGCTACTTTTAAGTCACAGGTTTATTTTCTATACGATGATAATGCCGTTTACATAGGTGCCCGACTTTTTGATGATGAGCCAAACAAAATATTAAAAGAACTTTCCTTAAGAGACCAGATTGGCAATGCCGATAATTTCCGCGTATTCTTTGATACCTATCAAAGCGGTTTAAATGGCTTTAAATTTTACACAACTTCTTCGGGTGTTCAACTAGAAGCCATTGTCTCCAACCATACGGACGACCTCAATTGGAATGCCATCTGGGAATCCAAAGTAAACATCGATGATTTGGGTTGGACAGTGGAAATGAAAATACCCTACTCTGCCCTCAGGTTTCCTGCCAAAGATGTTCAGGAGTGGAAGGTGCAGTTTGGGAGAGAAATCCGCAGATTTAGAGAGGTTTCTTATTGGAGTCCTATCGATCCTACCATTTCGGGTTGGGTGCAGCAAAGTGGCACCGTTACCAATATTGATAAAATTGTTACTCCGGTTAGATTGTCAGTCACTCCTTATATTTCAAGCTATCTTAATACCAACAACGACAGAGTACCCGGACAAAGAACATTGACAGAAACGGCATTACGAGCCGGCCTGGATTTGAAATATGGCATCAATGATGCCTTTACGCTGGATATGACACTCATCCCTGATTTTGGGCAGGTAATTTCAGATAAACAAGTGCTCAACCTGGGACCGTTCGAAGTTTTTTTTGCAGAAAACAGGCAATTTTTCACCGAGGGCACCGAATTGTTCAACAAAGGCAGGTTGTTTTATTCTCGTCGAATCGGGGGCACTCCTTTTCATTATTACGATGTAGACGGTTTGCTGGGAAAAGGGGAAACCATTGTAGACAATCCGGAAACCACCCAGCTCATCAACGCCACCAAAGTGAGCGGACGAACCGGCAAAGGTACAGGCATTGGTGCTTTCAATGCAGTGGTAGGGGAGAGCTTTGCCCGCTTGCAAAATGAGCAGGGTCAGGTTCGCAATGTTAAAACCAACCCTTATACCAATTACAATACTTTGGTTCTGGATCAAAACCTGAAAAACAACTCCTATTTTACCCTGGTCAATACCAACGTATGGCGCCAAGGGGCTGATTATGATGCCAATGTTACCGGTGGATTTTTTAACCTAAAGAGCAAAAGTCAAAATTACTTTGTAAGTGGTGATGCTGTATTGAGTCAAAAATACTATCCCAATTTTACAGACCTTGGATATACATATCATATGGCCGGCGGCAAAAGTGGTGGCAACTGGACCTACGAAGCAGGACATGGTGTTGAGTCTGCCAACTATGATCCCAACGACATGGGCTTCTTGTACAGTCCCAATGAATGGTATGTGTACGGTGAAGGCGGCTACACCCAGTATGCTCCCAAAAGCAAAGGATTGCAGCAATATTCTTTCAGCCTCAATACTGTCTATACCCGGTTGTATGAACCATATCGCTTCAGCGACTTTGCCATCAATGCCAGTACATTTGTGTTGTGGAAAAGCCGCTTTGCTGCAGGTCTAGATGCAAGACTGGAGCCGGTACCTACCTATGACTACTTTGAACCCCGGACCTCAGATTTTGGCAAATACCTCATATGGCCTGAAAACTGGATCATCAGTGGACTTATTTCAAGCGACTACCGAAAACCGGTTGCTTACGATGTTAAATTCAGTTATCGGGATTTCAAAACCGAAGGAAGAACAAGTACTACTTTTTACATCAGTCCCCGATTTCGTTTCAATGATCGGTTATCCCTGATTCCCAGTTTTTCACTTTCACTATTGGATAAGGAACCGGGTTACGTAGTGACCTCTGAGGCCATCCCCGGTGTAGATGAAGGGGAAATATTTATGGGGGTGAGAGACCGTGTTATCCTCGACAATACCCTAACCGGAAAATTTATTTTCAACAGCACCATGGGCATCAATGCCAGAATCCGACATTATTGGGACAATGTGCACTACCTGTATTTTGGCACCCTCAACGATGTGGGTCAGCTCGACAGATTGGAATACAGGGGCACTAACAACGATGGCAGCGGCTCGCACGATAGGAATGTAAATATATTTAACATCGATATGCAATGGAACTGGAGATTTGCACCTGGTAGCGACTTGTTTTTGGTTTGGAAAAATCAAGTCTATGCCTCAGACAATGCCTATGAACTTCGATACAGCCGCAATTTCAACAAAGTATTGGAATCCCCCGTAAATAATAGTTTTTCGCTCAGGGTAATCTTTTATTTGGATTATCTTTATTTGTTTCCCAGAAAAGAAAAAACGTCAACTTTGATATAAATTGACCAACCTAGGGTCGCTTTCTTTCGTCTAATGGTAAAAAGAATTGCATGAAACACTTTCGTATTTACATTTTTGCTATGCTGATTTTAACTTTCAACGCCTGCACTTCCGATGATTTGATCACCATGGAGTATCAGATGACCCAGTGTGCAGATCCCTGGATGGCAGACGATGGATATTTTAGTGACAAAGAAGGAACACTTAAAATCTTCCTGCAAAACAAAGGTGTAGCAGTTGAGTCCCTGAGCATTACAGAAAATTGTCCGGATGCAGCCGTTTGCAATGCCTGTATTTGTATGGGATGTGATTTGGCTGTAGTTAAAGTAAATGCAGATGATGAAGCCCTTTTAAAGGAATTGGGTTTTACCAGAATCTAAAAGAGCAATTCAACCCCCTACAATTCCAGTGCTTGCGACAAATCCCAGATCAGGTCGTCTGCATGTTCCACACCTATCGAAAGTCGGATCATTTTATCTGTGATGCCCATTTCTGCCCTATGGACGGGGTCTACACCGGCGTGGGTCATGCTGGCCGGATGTTCAGCCAATGACTCTGTACTGCCCAGACTCACCGCCATTTTTACCATACGCAGCTTATTGAGAAAGGCAAAAGCCTCATGCTCTCCCCCTACAATGTCAAAAGAAATCATCGCACCGGGAGACAGACATTGTCTTTGATAAATCTCAAATTGGTGGCCGTTGGCTTCAGTTAGCAAGCCCGGATAATAAACTTTGTCAATCCTGGGATGCAGGCTAAGAAATTGGGCTACTTTCTGTGCATTGCTGGTTTGTCTTTCCATCCTCACCACCAGGGTTTCCAGACTGCGCAGCAAAAGCCAGCCGGTCCACGGTCCACACATATTGCCCAAAAACGTTCTCAATACTTTGAGTTTTTTGATCATGGCACTGCTTCCGCAAATGGCACCTGCTATCACATCGCTGTGCCCTCCAATGTATTTGGTAGCTGAATAAATGGACAAATCCGCTCCGTGGTCCAATGGGTGTTGCCACAGAGGCCCCATATAAGTATTGTCCACGGCGAGTACGACCTCCGGATTGTCCGGACCCCGGAAGTGATCTGCCAGAGCCCGGCACATACGAAGGTCAATTAGGGTATTGGTAGGGTTGGCAGGAGTTTCCACATAAACCAATTTAAGTTTATGGGATCTTCCTGACGCTTCAATGCGCTGCCGAATGGCCTCCTCGGTGTCATGGGGAGTGAATTCCACAGCCTGGATATCCATTTGTGATAAAAAATGCCGGATGAAATGGTCGGTTCCTCCATACACCGGACTGCTGAAGACCAGCAGATCGCCGGGACGGAGCAATTCCAGAAATACAGTGGTAATGGCCGACATACCACTTTCAAACACAGCGGCTTCTTCGGCTTTGTCCCAAAGACTCAGCCTGTTTTCCAAAATTTCAAGATCAGGATTGTTGATCCGGCTATAAATAAGTCCGGTTTTTTCTTTTTCACCTTTGTCCCGTAAGCCATAGGCTACTTCAAAAAAGGCTTTTCCTTCTTCTGCTTTAGAAAATACAAAGGTAGAGGTCTGAAAGATCGGGCACTTTATGGCACCTTCCGACCATTCAGGCTTATATCCATATGACATCATCAGACTTTCGGGGTGGAATTTATGGTCTTTCATCACTTTTTCTTTCAAAGTTACTTTGTACCATATTAATTACTTATAATTGAATATTATTCAGTGAAAATTATTGTTATATTTTGGTTTTTAGTAAAAATCATCGAAATTGTGGGGTAATTAATTAAGAAAAAGCAAAATTCACGGTGGAAACTTTAGACGAAACAGATATTCGCTTGTTGCAATTGTTGCAGCACAATGCCAGGCTTACCTCCAAAGAACTGTCCGTGCACCTCAATTTGTCATTGTCTCCGATCTACGAACGCATCCGCAGGCTGGAAAAGATGGGCATTATTGCCGGTTATATAACCCTCCTGGACAGAGAAAAACTGGGATACGATCTGGTCGCCTACTGTCATGTATCACTCAAAGAGCACGCCAGGCCACTGCTCAAAAAGTTTGAAGAAGATGTGCTCCATTTTCCGGAAGTCCTCGAATGCCACCACGTAACGGGCAATTTCGATTACATGCTCAAAGTCTGTGTGGCAGATATGAAATCCTACCAGGACTTCATTGTCAACAAATTGGCTTCCCTCGCCAACATTGGCAATGCCCAGTCGCAATTTGTTCTTTCCACCATTCGTGAATCTACTGCCTTACCCATTTGAACCTTTTTTTGGCAAATTTGTCTTTTTGATTGACACCTATAATTCAATAACAAGACATTAAACCTTTAAAAATGATCAGAAAAGCAACAGCTGTATGGAACGGAAGTGGCAAAGAAGGCCATGGACATCTTACTACCCAAAGCACCGTTCTCAATGAATCACAATATTCCTACAAGACCCGTTTTGAAGACGGCATCGGCACCAACCCGGAAGAACTCATCGCCGCTGCCCATGCCGGTTGTTTCTGCATGAAACTGAGCTTCGTTTTAGGAGCTGCCGGTTTTACCCCCGACAACCTTACCGCTACCTGCCATATCACCCTTGATAGTGGTGTGATCACCAAATCTCATCTGGTTTTGGAAGCCACTGTACCCGGCATCACTCCGGAGCAATTCGAGGAATGTGCTCAGGATGCCAAAGCCAATTGCCCCATTTCCAAGTCCCTCACCGCCGAGGTTTCTTTGGAATATACCCTTTGCTAACGGCTAACTGTCAACCGTTAACGGCTAACCGATAACCGCTAACGGCTAACCGTCAACCGCTAACCGTCAACCGTCAACCGCAAACGGCTAACCGCTATCCGTCAACGGTAATCGGTCCACGGACAGCGGACAGCTGTCAACCGCTAACCGCCAACCGTCAACCGCCAACGGTAATTGGTCAGCCGACAGCGGTCAGCCGTCAGCGGAGCGTGGTCAAAATCCTCCCTCCACAAACGGCCCCCCAGCATTGTAAATCTCCTTGGCCAGTTTTTGAAGCTGCGATTTTTGATCCGCAAGGCTTTGATTGAATTTCTTCACCTCTTTTTGGATCATATCCAGCGATCGTCTGTTGGTTTGGGTTGGACCATACGTTGCCTGACCTACCCCTCTCACTACATCAAATATCTGACTGCTGATGGTAGGGTTGTTTTTTTCACCCATTTGATTTTTGGCAGGAATGCCATAAAGACCTTCTTCAATGGTATAAAGCTGAGATCTGATGTTGGTAAGTTGCTGAGCTGTCTGCTCATAAGGTAGCTTACATGCAGTCGCAGCTTTTTTCAAAGCCTCGTTATACTTTACGGTGTTGCCGGTATTGAATTGAAGGGCTGAAGCCTCGCGAATGACATCTTCAAATTGGCGCCAGAATTTGGCGGCCGCTTCAGGACCTGATCCGGGCAAGGCACCACTCCTCAAGGGTTTTACTTCAAAATATTTTTCGCCCGATAAAGAAGTAACAACACCATTGATTTCTTTGCTCAGGGATACACTGTATCGCCCGGGTGCACATAAAAAGCCGGGATTTCCTCCACCACCGTTGAGTCCAATTGCATCCGGACCGGCATACCTCAAGTCCCAACTAACACGGTGAATGCCTTTTTGTGTCGCCCCTTCCAGTCTCCTGACTATATTGCCACGATTATCTTTTATGGTCAACCAGATTTTGGGTGCCACACTTTTTTCTTCATTCGCTATTTGTTCCCAGGCTGGGAATGTCAGCGCTTTTTTAGCCTCCATTTCTTTTTTCTCCGCCTCAATGCGCTGCTCCTTGGCAGATTTGTAATCCTCTTTCAAATAATAGGTAATGCCAGCCCCAAATGCCGGATTGGGTGCCACAAAGTGACCGGCTCCCTGATCTCCTTTGGGCCCCTCAAAGCCGAGGTGGGACCTGGGCACAAACCATAAAGCATCTTTAACATCAAAAAGTTTTGCTTCTTTCTGCAAGGTATCTTCTGTTAGTTGTCGCAGTGGACTATAATCATCGAGGATATAAAAACTCCTGCCAAAGCTGGCGCCTACCAAATCATTTTCTCTTTTTTGGATGGCCAGATCCCTGAAAGGAATGGTAGGCAATCCTCCTTTTAACTGGGTCCAGCTGCCGCCTCCATTGATGCTGAAATAGATGCCCCATTCGGTTCCAATAAACAACAATTCCTTTTTGACATGATCCTGAACCAGCCTCCATACCAGCGTTCGATCGGGAATATTATTCGCAATGGATTTCCATGTCAAACCTTTGTCCCTGCTCACATACAGGTAAGGTTTGAAGTCGCCATTCTTGTGGTTGTCGAGTGCTACATACACAGTGCCCGCATCAAACAGATCGGCTTTGATGTCGTTTATGAAGGCAGTGGCAGGTACACCGGGTAGGGCAGTGATGTCGATTTTTCTCCAGTTTTTACCCCCGTCTTCGGTCACCTGGATGAGGCCGTCATCGGTTCCCGCATACAGCAAGTCTTTTTGTACGGGTGATTCAGCAATAGAGGTGATGGTGTTGTAATTTGACATGGCCAGCACATCCCATGCATTGTCATAACCCTGTGTACTACCCATGATGGGCAGTTGGAGGCGATTTTCATTCTTTGTCAGATCCGGTGATATAGCTGCCCAGGCATCGCCACGGTTTTCGGATTTCCACACGCGTTGTGATGCAAAATAAATCGTAGATGGTTTGTGCGGACTTACCAATATCGGTGAATCCCAATTGAAACGTTCGTAGGGTTCCCCTTCTGCCGGCTGTGGTTGGATGTCTACAATTTCTCCGGTTTTCATGTCGATTCTGGATAGGGTACCCTCTTGTCTCTCACCATACATGATATCCGGATTGCCCGGCTCCGTGGCAGGCTGGTGACCATCCCAGTCGAGCACTACCCTCCAATCGGAGTTTTGAATGCCTTGAAAATTGTCTGTCCGCGAGGGTCCTCCTTCGGTGCTGTTGTCCTGCGTGCCCCCAAATACATTGTAAAAGGGTGTGGCATCGTCAACAGCTACTTTATAGAATTGGGTTATAGGCATATTCGCTATAAATCGCCAGTTTTCTCCATTGTCAAAAGTCTCGTACATGCCTCCGTCAGTTCCAACCAGCATATAGTTGGGATTGTCTTTTCGAAATGCAATGGCATGGTTGTCGGAGTGTTTGTTTTCTTCTTTCATCCGGCCAAAAGTTTTACCGCCATCGTTGGATACCTGCACCCTCACATCCATGAGGTACAGCTTGTCAAATACGTGTGGCGAAGCATAGAGCTCCTGGTAGTAGTGTGGCCCTGTGGCGCCTGAAACGGCATCTGATTGTTTGGTCCAACTTTCACCGCGATTGGTGCTTTTATAAACCCCTCCCGTTCTTCGATCCAGCTCTATAGCTGCGTATATGATATCCGGTTGTTGAGGTGAAATGGCCAATCCTATCTTACCCATATGAGAAGTGGGAAGTCCATTCTTCAATGCTGACCAGGTATTGCCTCCATCAGTACTTTTGTGAATTCCGGAACCGGGACCGCCTCCCAAATAGGCAGCCACTGTGCGGTGCCTCTGCCAGGTAGCGGCATACATTATGTCGGGATTTCTGGGATCCATCACCATATCCGTAGCACCCACCCATTCTTCATCACCCAGTGTTTTCTTCCAGCTTTTGCCACCGTCGGTAGTCTTGTAAATTCCACGCTCTCCACCTTTTGTCCAGAGCGGACCCTGCGCCACAACCCAAACGATATCGGAGTTGTGCGGATGAACCACAATTTTGGAAATGTGTTCACTTTTAGTTAAACCTACATTGGTAAAGGTGTTGCCCCCATCCGTGCTCTTGTAAACACCATCTCCAAAACCAACGTGTCTGCCTCCTACGTTTTCACCCGTACCTACCCAAACAACATTGGGGTTTTGGGTGTCATAGGTCACACACCCTACCGAATAGGATTTTTGATTTTCGAAAACCGGTGTCCAGGTCGTCCCACTGTTATTTGTTTTCCACACACCGCCCGAACCCACAGCCACCATCCAGGTATTGGGATCATTGGGATGAATGGCTATATCTGCAATCCTTCCCGCCATAAATGCGGGACCAATCGATCTGAATTTCAGATCACCAAAAAGATCCTCTTTCCACAAGAGCGGCTTTTCTTCTGGCACCGGTGCTTTCACATTTTTTTTCTGCGAAAAGCCGGTAACAGCTACCAAAAGCAGGCAGATCACTACTATTTTGTTCATTGTTGTTATTTATAGTGTGAATATAGCTAAAATCTGATTTTTGAAATTACCCTAACTTTACACGAAAAATGGTGAAAAATTACCCTAATTATTCACGAAAATGCGTGTAAAGTTAGGGTAAAATATTATATTTGACTTTTTGATCAGAAAAGAAGGTAAACATGATCTTAAGAAATATACTATCAGAATTACATCGCTGGAAAGCATCTTCCAATCGTAAGCCTTTGATAATCAGAGGAGCAAGGCAAGTGGGAAAAACTACGCTGGTAAATGAGTTTGGAAAAGAATACGATAATTACCTATATTTCAACCTGGACGAGCTTGAAAATAAGGAGCTGCTTAAAAATGCAAAAAGGTTTGAGGACGTTTTAACCTTATTGTTTTTGGCAAAAGGTGTAAAAAGAGATGCTAAACCGACCCTTATTTTTTTGGATGAAATCCAGGAAATTCCTGAACTCATACCTCTGTTGCGTTACTTTTATGAGAAAGCAAACGATATCCATGTAATTGCAGCAGGTTCTTTGTTGGAGCATGTTTTGGGAGATGTTGACAATTTCCCGGTAGGTAGAGTCAACTACCTTGTACTTAATCCCATAAATTTTGAAGAGTATTTACATGCGTTAAAACTTGACCGACTCATTGAAAAACTAAATGAGATACCACTTGACCCATTGGCAGAGTCACTATTGTTTGATGCATTCCATCATTTCGCCATGTTGGGGGGCATGCCTGAAATAGTTGATATCTACAGCAAAAGACAAGACATTAATGATTGTATTTCATTGTATGAGGGTATTGTTTATTCTTATCAAAATGATGTTTTGAAGTATGCCAAAAACCTAAGGCAAGTAAACATTCTCACCCATATTTTGCAGAATGTGGCATCAGAGGCTGACAATAGAATAAGTTTTGAAGGTTTTGCCAATTCCTCTTATAGATCACAGGATGTCAAGGATGCGATGATGGCGCTCGAAAAAGCCAAAATCATTCAGTTGATTCACCCCACCCATGACATTATACCTCCCGCCGTTCCGGATAAAAAAGTGAAGCCCAGATTGCAGTACCTGGATACCGGGCTCATGAATTTTGCGCTGGGCATTCAATCCGAATTTTTAAAAGTTGGTGATCTAAATGATCTTTACCGGGGAAAGATTATACAACATTTAATAACGCAAGAATATATTTCCACTCACACTTCTCCTCTATTTAAGCCTTTATTTTGGGTGAGGGAGAAAAAAACCTCTAATGCAGAAGTAGATCTTATCTGCCCCTTTGAAAAATACCTAATACCGGTAGAAATAAAATCGGGAGCCACCGGAAGACTCAAGTCGTTGATGATGTTTATAGACCAATGCAATCATTCTTTTGCTGTTAGACTCTATAAAGGCCCACTCTTATTACAAAATGTTATCACTCCTGCCGGAAAACCATTCACCTTACTCAACCTACCGTATTTTCTTGCATGTAAACTGGATCATTATATCCAATATTATTTTAATAGGGTATCTCATAATTCACCTCTTAATCGCTAACCGCGTACTGCTTACCGCTCACCGCTAACCGCTCATCTACCTGGCTAACGCCAGTTAGACAGGCTGCGGACAGCGGTTGTCGGTTAGCGGTTGCCGGATGCTCCGATCCCTCAGATACCCCGGAATTCGTTTCCTACTGCCAGTTCTCCCGAGTTTAATCCCACATAACTGGCCCCAAAGCCAATGTTGTTGCCCATTCTGCGGTAGGTGCTCAGGGTTTTGGTGACCGTCCCTCTCCGCTCAGCGAGGTCCTGGTCTATGTCTATGATCTGGCAACGAAGGCAGGGTTTTACTTTTTGTAATTGAAAATCTCCAATGGTGACGATGGCCCACTCATCTTCTTCGTGGGGTATTTGGGTAGCTACCACAATATTGGGTCTGAATCTTCTGACATCAATGGTTTCGCCCGATTTCAGGCTAAGCTCTTCAAGGCTTGCCGTCCCCAATACCAGGTAGGGATAGCCATCTGCCCCACTCACCTCAATTGTTTTATTCAACGGGCCTGCCAAATGAAAACGTTCGACGATTTTGACCAACCTTACTTTCTTGCTCAACCTTTCACTCAGCCATGCATCCATGCCGCTCGAAGTTCTTACCACGGTAGTCTCGTCGTTAAAAACATGGGACATAAAATGAGACCCAAGGGTTTCTGTTAAGCCTATTTCATAGCTTTCTTCCCGATAGGTGATTTGCAGAGAGGTCGCACTAATGCCGGGAAAAAACCGGCAAAGCACCGGCATCTCGCGTTGGGTGATCATCTTGTTTTCTTCATCAATGAGCATCCATCGCCTGTCCCATTCAAAGCCGGTGGTAAGCGCCAGCGCACGCTCACAGGGAATGCCGGCCATACTTTTAACTGGATACTGATACAGGGCAGTAATGATACCGCCCGCCATTATTCGTGGGTTTGGGAAATGCGGGGACATTCTATATCCCCAAAGTATCTCATGACACCAAAGCCGATAAAAAAGTAGGTGTCGTTATCGCGGCTATTACCACGCTGCCTGCCTGCAACTCCAATGCCATCCACCAGCGAACGGTCTGCCAGTTGGGCCGCAATGTCTCCCCGCCTGTTAAGGATGGTGGCATTGTCTGCATAAACCGTACTCACATCATCGATGTAATCGGTAAACAATCTGCGTGTACTGAATTCTATATTAAAACTTATGTCTCTGTTGAGGTCCCACTTGAATCCGCCACCAACGGTAAATCCACCACTGATTCTGCCATATTCAGACCCCAGATCCTGACCTTCTGTGCCCAATGGTCTTAATGCATACCAGTTTCCATTCAGCTCCGCCTTTGGATTGAAGGTAAAAATGGAGAAGCCTCCAAAAATAAAGGGTGTAAACCACCTGTCAGAAGATCCATGTTCGTAGTCCATGAAATTGAACTCGATACCGGATGTCAAATCAAATATATTCGACCTGAAACTCAGGTTTCGGTTGCGCTCAAAATTATTTTCTGACAAGGCATCATCGCCGGCAATCCTCGCAAAATTGAGGGATGACCTCAGACTGATTCTGTTGTTGAAATTGTACCTCGCCGAAAGCCCTCCCGCCAGTCCCGGCTTCCTGGGCGACAAGGTGGTATTGAGATCTCCATAGTACACGGCACCACCTACCCAGCCCCCAAGCTCATACCCCTTCTGCCCCCAAATGGGTGATAAAAAAAGCAAAGAACAACAAATGGCCAGAAAATGGTTCCGCATTAATGAGATTTTGAAATATTTAGCAAATGTAAGCCTTGTTTTGCAAATTATAATGCCTTTCCGGCTTGTAATAATAGGAATAACGGAATAATATATGGTTTATTGTTTGATAGGGACTTATGTTTGTATTCTCGGTTAATTGCTATCCGGTTGCCCATCAGTGGTTGACGGATAGCGGTCAAGATGAGATAAATTCTCTCATTTTTTGCAGCATCCAACTTGCACTATTTTCAAGGTTCCGATCCAGGTGACATTCAACCCATTCTCTTAGATATGGATTTTGGAATAGCCTTTGAAATTGTTCCTGAAGATATATTTTTACTTTGGGATCAGCTTCATTCAATTCATTCCAGATATTCTTTCTGTTTTGGAGAATAAAAACAACATCTTCAAAATCTTTGCTTGTTCTCCCGTCATTGTTACCTCTATCGTTAAATGCGGAGAATTTGGAAGCTAGAAAATAGCCCGGGCTTAATATGAAAATAGAATTTGCATCCATCAACTTATACTCAATTGCATTATTAAAACCCTCTTCATGCCATGGGTTGGCATGCATTGTTGCGTTAGATGTAACAGGTAAAATATCTACTGTTATGCCCTCTATTGTATACCTGCAAATAATTCCGGATAGGATATCGTTTTGAAACCCGATTTGCCTTAACTTATCTTCAAATTGGGAAAATTCAGTGTAATCCAAAACTTCAACGACGACATCTACATCTTCAGTTGGGCGGACATTCAAGGAGATATTATCCGCGTACAAAGAAACTGCAGCACCTCCAACAAATACAATTTTTTTATTCAACGGGTTGATCGCATTGGCAACAGCCTTAATTAGGACTAAGTTTGTGTAATGATGCATCAAAATGATGTTTTAATTTTTTCACAGACAATTCAACTTCTCTGGTTTTGCCAACTCTTATGGTATCCACCAGTGCCATTAATTCATAGTAATGGTCATCCGATTTAATGGCGCGAGTAAGGTTTGGATATAACGGTTCTATAGCAAGACCAATTGTCTTTCCTTCAGGGTCAGGCCATACAAAATGAATGTCACTTACTATGAAAGTAGAAAATATGGGGTGAGAATGCGCAGTAGGGATACCCCTGAGTAAGGTACCTGGAGTTTGTGGAAACACATATTTAATACCATGCTCTAAAAATTCCAATAAGTTAAGCAGATTAACTTCTTTCTTCGAATGGCTAATCAGTTTTGCAAGTTTGCTCCGATTGAGTGATTCAGAAACCTCAGAAATGCTAATGTATAATGAGCTTGATAATTGCAACAAATTCCAATCCTTATGCCCAATAGCGACAATCTTGAGTAGGATGGCTATATCCTGGGGGCGCATGCCATTGTGTCTTCTCATGTAACAAAGTTAAGGAATAAAATTGTATTTCGCAATATGCGAAACAAGTAATTTTGATTTTTTTGCCATGACTCACTTCTCTTTTTATACCCACCGTATTTTTTATTCCTCCAAAAGACCTTACTCATTGTAAAAAAATTCAGCAGCATACAAACATTAAGAGCATTTAGTGACATTAAGGCTTAATTGGTCTATCCTAACTTAAAGCACCTTAATGACTCTTAATGTTTCAAAAAAAAGCCCAATCTCATCCCCATGGAAAAAGTCTTTGTGTGGCAAAATCCCACACATAGACTCAGCACATAAAAAAGAGATCCAGCAGCATTAAAACATTAAGAGCATTGAGTGACATTAAGGCTTAATTTTATCTAAACCATCTTAATGAATCTTAATGCATCTTAATGTTTAAATAAAATATCCATATCTCATTTCCAGGAAAAAGGTCTCTTTGTGGCACTAACCCATCTATAGACTTACCACATAAAAAAGAGATTCAGCAGGATATAAACATTAAGAGAATTGAGTGACATTAAGGCTTAATTGATCTTTACCATCTTAATTCTCTTCATTCCCTTAATGATCAAAAAAAAATCCCAATCTCTTCCTAAAGGAAATGTCAACACTTGGAAAAACACTTCAAATCACACCAAAAACAAAGTTGCGACCCAACAACTCATCAATCACCCGCTCCAGCACATCCCGCAAGTGGCACTCCGCCTTGAGACTGTCGTGAAATACAAGGATAGAACCCGATTTAACACCGGTGGTGGCATTTTGGTAAACCTGCTCCGAGCTAAGACTTGCATCATAATCTTTACTCAGCGTATCCCACATAATAACTTTGTATCTGTCTTTGATCTGGGCGTATTGTTTAGGACTAATCCTTCCATAAGGAGGCCTGAACAGCTTAGAATCAATGAACTGAGCAGCCTCATCAATCTCCTGAAAGTAAGCCTCATTGGCAGCAGTCCAGCCGGAAAGGTGGTTTTGGGTGTGGTTACCCACAGTATGGCCTTCCTCCAAAATACGGGCATAGATATCGGGGTGTTTTTGAACATTGGCGCCCACACAAAAAAAAGTGGCTTTGATGCCTTTTGCTTTTAACACATCCAATACCCATGGCGTCACCTCGGGGATGGGACCATCGTCAAAAGTGAGGTAAATTTTATTTTCCGTATTGGGCAGTGTCCATGTCAAACCCCTGAAAAAGAGCGACAGGATGCTGATGGGTTTGAAGGGTGGGATGATCGATTTCATGTGGTTACAAAGATAGGCACTTTGAACCAATCAGGGACAGGCCCTTTTCCTGAGATTGGTCAGGGTCTTGATAGGACCATCCGTAAGCGTGGCATTGATGATCCAATTGGGAATGCTGCCGGACGGGTCCATAAAGGCAGTGTGTTCTACGGCCAACTGTCCGTCTTTGCCGCTGATCCTCCAGGCACTTTCTATGTTTTTGACATAGACATAATCTGCCTCCGGTTTATGTTCAATGGGGTAAAACCTGGTTTCAACTTTCAGGTCACCGTTGGCTTCTTTTTTGATGGACGCCTTGATGGTGCTGTACCGATCGCCGGCCAGGGAAGGAAAATCGAAAAAGATTTTATACACCCCCTCGGTGGGTGAAATTTGTTTCAATAGCTCAACCTTTTCTACCATGTCGTACCACTGATACATGTTTTGGATGTCGATAAAGGTTTTGTATAAATTGTCTTTGGTACAATTGTAGGTGGCCACCGCCTTTAGTTCTTTCAGTTTCTGGCCTTCTTTGATGCGGGTATATACTTTTACGCCACTTTTTTCTTTGGCCAAGGTCCATTCTGCAGGAGCAGAGACGCCCCATGTGAGGCTGAGGAGCAGTAGGGTTGATAAAATTTTCATAATCCATTAACTGTTTACAAAGAAATAAAGTTTTCTTAACCTCCAATTAATTCATGGGAGTAAGCCATTCGTGCTTCCCGTGCCCATCGGTTTTTGTTATCTTTGTAGCTGCCCATAAAGTAGGTTTTGGGCATAACCCTATCCAATACCAGAGATGAAACTAAAAAATTACATAGCCGGCCAATGGGTCGAAGGAAGTGGCGAAGGCCAGATGTTGTACGATGCCTCAACGGGTGCCGAGGTAGCCATTGCCACCGCTGAGGGCATCGACCTTAGCCGGGCTTTTGACCATGCGCGCAACACGGGCAATCCCAAATTGCGCAAGATGACCTTCAGGGAACGCGGCATGATGCTCAAAAACCTGGCACTCTTCCTCATGGAGCGAAAAGAAAAATACTACGACGTATCCTATAAAACCGGTGCCACCCGGGTTGATAGCTGGATCGATATCGAAGGGGGCATCGGCAATCTCTTTGCCAATGCCAGCCTTAGAAGGAAGTTTCCCGACCTGCCGTACACCACAGAAGGCGACCCCATCGGATTGAGCAAGGGCGGTACCTTTATGGGTCACCACATCCTCGTGCCCAAAGAAGGGGTGGCGGTACACATCAACGCCTTTAACTTCCCGATCTGGGGCATGCTCGAAAATGTGCCGTCAACTGGTTGGCCGGAGTACCGGCCATCGTAAAACC
>CALJKQ010000250.1 GCA_937973565.1 uncultured Saprospiraceae bacterium
AAGCGACAGTCATTTTAGCAATATCAGTAATGGTAAGGCGAGCACCAGAAAGTCCGGTTATCGCCCCGACCCGGAAACGGTCAATAAAATTGCTCTTAGCTTAAATATTTCGGTTGAAGAGATACTGGAAGGTCAGGGATACAATCTGACCAGAACACCATCGGAACTAGTCAGTTTTGTTGAAAAATATAAAATAAATGCCCAACATGTCTTCTTTTTTAAATGAAACCATATCTGAAAAATAACAATATCTGTTGAATCTTCCAAGGTCCTTCTTTGCCTCGACCACAGTCAAAGAAATTGACTTAAAAACAACTTTATCAATAACCATTTCCGCCAAACAGTTACTTACATTTGAATTATCAATAAATGTGGTGTTCTTTAAACTTGTGTCGATGGAAATGGGTAATTCTCCGATCATTCCATAGACCTTATCAGAAAAAGCCGGCAAGGTATCAAATCTGGGGTATTTGTCTTTTATGATAAAAACTGTATCCAGATCTAAATGATCCACAATATTTTTATAAACTATCTTTTTAATGGTTACAGCATATTGATTCGTGGTACAATCAATGCCTTTTTCACTTTCTTTCTGATTTTTACTTGTGCAGCTAGAAAATACAAAACCAAAAAAGAAAAAAAGAATAATACAATTAGTTACAGTTAATTGTTTGTGGTTGATTTTTAATGTAAAGATATTCATCGTAGTAGATTGATATGTATTCATCAATTACAGGGCAATACAATTCAGAGCTTTTCGAATTTTAAAGATTTAAAATTATAGTAAAAGAATTCTTTGTTATGGGTTATAAAATATTTATTCATATCCCTATTAAAAACAATAAAACCATAATTTAAATCGATTCCAAGCATAGATTTTACCAATGAATTTAAGGCATCATAATCTATTATATCATCTTTATAATAAACCCTGTATTGATTTGTCTCAAATTCTCTATGTATGCTAAAAAGAACATTTCCGTCTAAAACACCAATAACTTCACCATCCTGCTGAATTATTGATTTCCCTTTGCATTTATCCTTTGCTTTTAATATAAATGGTTTAAGACTTCTTCTCAATGTTGAATCATTAAGTTCAGCAAATGGATCAATTGTATTGAAATAAGGAATTCCAATTAATTCAATCTTGCTTAACCTATTATCCGGTAGTTCCTCCAAAAGATGGTTTATATCCGAATTAACAAACCCAAATTCAAATATTTGAGAATTTGCCTTTTCAAAATTGACAAATAAAATTATTAGTATAGTTATAATTCTCATTGAAAGACTCTTATAAATGGCGAATGTGCACTGTTGCTCCATTTTTGTAGCTTCTTTTTAGATTGCCGATTTATTCTTTTCAGTATTTTTTCCTTATCTCAATTTCCAATATTATTGCTTTTTTTTGTTGTAATATTGTCCGGTTATTTAGGGGATTAAACTATACCCTCTTTTCATAAGGTTAAAATTACTTCAAATGCACAAAATATTTCTGTTTATTCAGAATTATCAAAATATAAGTCTGGTGCGTCAATTACTACTTTCATATCATTAATTAATATTTTATACTTTGCAATATATTGCTCACTTAATTTCAAATCATACAATCCTAAAAAATCTGGATTTTCATTTATACATAAAGTATCACCATCAGTTAAAATTGTATTATAATTATTGCTTTTACATAAAGGATCATAAATAAACTTGGATTTGACAATATTTCCTCTTTTATCACACAAGTATTTAAACCTTAGACATGCATTGTCGATGTGCATTTTGTTATCAGATTTAGAAATTAATTTTATGGATATGATGCTGTCTTTAGGCGAATAGCTATCTTTTTTTCATAAAATTGCAAACTTGTTAGAATTATCTATTTTCCGGTTTGCACAAGAACTTAATGAAATAAATAAAAGCAATAATATTTTATACTGCATAATTAAAATCTTTTGGGTAAATTATAACCTGCATTCAAGCTACAAATGAAGCGTTTTTGGTTAAAAAAATCCATCATTTGGAGTTCTATACCCTATTTTTTTTCTAGACATATAAATTAACATTATTTCAACACATTTTACCTCTCTCCGTGTTTAAGATTCAAAATTAGTCTAATTTATTAAATTTAAATCTTTCTACAACAGCTCATCAATTTCCCAATAGTATAAAAACTCCTTTTGATCAATTTGCTCGTATTCATTGTAGTTCAATGTCACATTTGAATCAGCCCATAGTCCTCTGTCCCTATTTAGGGGCGCCTTGGAAACAATCTTGTGCTTATTGGAAAACGAAATCTCCCTGTTCACTGTTCCGTTATCGTTTAACTCCAGATACCAATAACATTCCTTATCTTGGTTGGTACTTTCGGGCATTAATATATTGAAAAACCTTAATATAAAACAAGGTTTGATCTCTGAAATCAACTCTTTACTTAAAACTTTAATGTACCTCATTTTATACTTTGTTTATTGTTGTTTTCTTAAACCAAGTCCTGGGTCTATTCAAATTAAATTTTTGGGTCCAGCCCTTACTAATCCCACAATACGGACTTATGTTACCCATGACCTCCGCCTTGGGGCTATCACGAAACAAGTGTGGTACAAGCCCATATAAAGTCTGCCAGAATAGAAAGAAAGAGTAAAATTCTATTTTAATATTTCGACTAACTCTTGATTATCTTCCTTTGTCACACTTAGCTACTTTAAGCTTTAAATATGAAACTACTCCATTATTTTATAAATTTTAAAAGTATCGTTTTCGGTACCCAATTTCAAATTTGCGAAATTAAACCCAGTGAAAATAATTGTATCTCTATTATTTATAACTTTATTGATATATATTAGTTTTTTACTTGAATTCGAAAAGATAAATATATTGTCAAACAGCTTCATTGGGCTTCCCTCGTTAACAAAAATATCCCCATTTTCGGATATTGTAATAAATGGTAAATGTTTTAAATCGGAGTAATACTTTTTATCCAAAATCTGTATCCTCAAAAGACCATCATTTTCCATTATTATTGAAGCAATTATTTGGTTGTTGTTTATTGCCAGGTAATGCTTATTGGATATTTGACTTATTTCAATACCAAGATATAGATAAAACATTAAAAAAGTTAATAGAATTAAGATAATATATAGATACCTTCTCATTTGCCTGTATATCTACGGTAAACATAATTTGCTCCTGAAGGTATAAATCTTGTATTGGTACTGAAACCAAAAAGGGTTTTCGCTATAGTAACACCACCTGATGTGCCAACACTATATCTCAAAGCTCTTGCATTTGCTCCTATTATTGCAACATGGCCTGTTGCATCAGAATAATTGTATTGATATGCAACCACATCTCCACGCATTGGTTTATTAACAACTTTCCAGCCTTTAATTTCATAATTAGGATCAGCCCATTGTCCTGCAGTAGGTGGATTATCTCCAAAAAAACCATTTGGAGTTCCAGGATTAGCACCCGATTGCAAAAGCATATCATAAACAAATTTGTTACATTTATTTGTGTTTACATCAAAATTATCTTTTTCAACATCGTAATTCCAGTCAGTGGAGCCTATTTCTGCTTCAGCATTTTCTGCAATCTGATTTCTAATTCTTGAAATTATTCCATTTTGCAAAGCATGATTAAACGCCCCCACAGCAATGCCTTGCCCAAATCCCTGCCAAAAATTATCCCCATTCATTGCAGAGCCAAGACCGCCTCCAAGTCCACCACCAAGTATTTGATGACCAGAAGTACCACCCAATGCGGCAATGCCTGAACTAATACCTGAGCCAACACCCCCACTAGCAGCTCCTTGCCAAAAACTGCCACCTTGGGCTACAGCTATTCCACCTTGGGTCGCAGCATGGGCTCCAGCTCTCAAAAATTCATGACCAAAAGACCCTGAGGCACCAAACACGGCACCTACTCCAGCACTTACAGCAGCCGCAATACCACCCCACAATGCAGCCTTTCCAGCACCATCAAAAAAATTACGATCAGAAGAAATATTAACTAACCCATTGCTTAAAATACCGGTTGCTGCGCCAATGGCTACAATAGCCAGGAAAGGAAGATCCCCCTCCGGATCACTGTAACTTACCGGGTTATTATTCATCGCACAATACGGACTCATGTTACCCATGACCTCAGCCTTAGGGTCAACCTGATACCACTTACCCAAAACAGGGTCTAATCCTCTGTAAAGCGCTAAGTCAATGTTTAACCCAAGGCTTTCTGTCCTTTCTATACCATTAAACTTGTATTTATACTCTGTTCCATTGTACCAGCTGGGGTCAGTCATCTCCATGCCATAGGCGTAATAGTGGTTTTCATCCAGAATCTCTGCACTGGTCTGTGCTATGGAGCCGTCGTTGTTGGCATCGGTGTACACAATTCTTGTATTGCCCAAATGGTCTTTGATAGTATATACATGACGACTAACTGATGGCTTGTAATAGCCCTGGCTATGATGAACAAGCTCCAAAGTCTGATTTCCAGTGCCGTATGCTACGAATTCCAATCCATTGTTGTAGGTTCGGTTTTCAACTAATACTGCCCCCGTATTATACACCTTCTTTGTTAGCATTACTCCAGCAGCATCATAAGTCATTTCTACCTTTTTACCTCCACCAAAATCTATCAATGTAGGCAAATTTAAAAAATTATAGGTAATATTGGTAACTCCTCTATAGGGATCTTTATTTTGATTTCCATTCAGATCATATGTGTAAATATTTCCGGAGGTAGCCTGACCGTTTTGATTGTGCCCAAGAATATTCCCACTAATATCGTTTACATTAGCAGTACGCGGGCTAGATGCTACATAGTTGTATGTTAAATTGTCTAGCGATGTGCCAACATTATTATTTTTGGTATGATTTACAATTTTTCCATATTTACCAGAACCAAAATTAAATGTTTCATCAAAAGCATTGGTTGCTGTAAAAGTAGTAGCTCCTGTGATTGTATAATAGTTATTTCCACCTAACTCTCCAAATTCATTATATGAATATGCGTGCAAGCCACCTATTATAGTCGACCCTCTTCTCTGCCATTTAACATTAGCAATTTCTCCATTTTTCCGAATTGCAGCACCAGAGCCAGAGATAGGGTTGTCATAGAACATTTCTTCGTAAAATAAATCGCCAGTCGTTGATGTACCAAGATATTGGTTAATTTTTTCCAACATTCCATTTGGTCTATAAGTAAAATCAATATTCTGAAGGTAGGTTGTGGCATTAAATTTACCTTGTTTTTGTGTAACTAAATCACTCCTCCAATTATAAACATTTGAACAAATAGTTGTAATCGTACCTGTATTATACTTAAAATTTTCGTCTATAGTCCTTCCCCTATGATCATAAGTAAAAGAATTTGTAATCGTATAAGTTGATGTTGATCCAATTGTCACCGTTACGGGCCTTGCCTCGGAAAGCAAATTGTTTCCATTGTCGTATGAAAAAACTGTTACATCGCTTGCAGCGTTATTATGGATGTTATTAGCTGTTACATTTTGAACCCTACCCCTTGAGTCATATACATATGTTTTGTTTAGCGTATTAATTGTACCTAATATATTTGTCTTTTGGGTTTTAACCTTATCAATTTCAATACCTGCAGTACCATATATATTCTCAAAATAAACAGTAGTAAACGTGGGATTCTGAAGATCAGTAAGTGTATTACCTTTAAATAGCCCATATTTCAATAACCTTCCATAAACATCATAGGATGAAACGATCCATTCTTTAGGGTTCAAAGCGGCCTGATTTGCATCTTGCTCAGCTGCGACCAAATCCCTGTTGTTATAATAGAAATTAACTACTCCTTTTCCCGGAACTTTCTTTGAAGTTAACTTGTTTTCATCATCATAGGTATACTCATAAATTAATTCAGGTGTATATATTGACGCATCCGGAGGTAGAACTTTAATAATCCTATTTTTATTATCATAGTGCGTATAAGTGTCCCGTCGTTTAGTAGATAAATCGCCGGAATCAGACAGTCTTTCACAAATTAATTTTCCTGAAAAATCTTTATATTTAATAGACCTATTACCATTTTCATCAATAGTTGTAAATTTATACAATTTGCCTATTGCGTAAGTGCCGCTGATTTGTTGATTTACATTGTCATTAGTAACATTTAATCCATACTCGAACTTTGTAGCATACCAATCTGCTGGAATTGTCTCAACAACACGTGAAAGTGGTGATGCCTCGTATTTAGTTTCTTTATATTTCCAAACCTGACCTGGAGAAATATTTCCTGATCCCACAGGGATAAAAGTTCCATTGTTATAAATTGTTTCAACTGGTAGAAATTCTTTTATCAATCTGCCCTTATTATCATATTCATAAGCAGTTAATACATCTTTCTGAGAAGGAGACCCCTTAATGGAAAGTTGGGCTATTACCCTACCGAATTTATCAGTAAATTCAATATTTTCAACAATGTTTAAAGCACTGCCAGCAACTATTGGGTATGTCGTTTTGCTCCGAACAGAATTATAATTGACAGAAGGAGTATAGTAGTTATAAAAATATTCTGTAAGTATATTAGCCGGCATCTCAAGTTTGGTCTTTTTTCTAAGCATGCCATCATAAGTGTATTCAGTATAAGTACCGTCTACATTAAATTCTTTGTGTACAAGCTCAGAATTACCATAATAGGTAATTGATTTCACAAAATTTGTCCGAGTTGTCGTAGCTAATCTTTCATTATTATATGTAAAAAACTCCTGCGCCCAATTCGATTTTTGGTTAACTTTGATTTGACCATCTATAGTATATTCATGGTTGTAAAACTCAGCTGGATCAGCTGAATTAGTTTGTACGCCAGAAAGATTATAATCTCCCTTAAACGTTTGGGTTTCACGAACAATACTTCCTGGTGTATTTGAGCCCCCTCCACCTAAAAATAAACCATTTGCAGAAAAAAATGAATGATGGGTAGTACTACTGGAAACTTGAATACTATTTCGAAATACAGTTGTTGTATACGGAATAATTATGTTCTTCTGATTGAAATAATTTTTAACATTAACATCAACCCATGTATTGTTAGTATAATCTGTGTATACCTCATTAATTTCATTATTACCGGTGGTAACACGGGTTGAGCTTGGTTGAACTGTATGACTATGGTTATAAAATGTCTCAGTAGAATTAGTTTCCACGCCTAGGTAATAGTTAATAACTTTTTTCAAGCGGAACCAAAATTTATTGTATTGA
Organism: uncultured Saprospiraceae bacterium; assembly: GCA_937973565.1. Taxonomy (GTDB): domain Bacteria; phylum Bacteroidota; class Bacteroidia; order Chitinophagales; family Saprospiraceae; genus JADKBO01. The sequence continues at coordinate 7,227 of CALJKQ010000250.1, forward strand.
TAAGCATAACCTAAATAATTTCCACTACCAATTTCAGTAAAATACTCTTTATTATGACCGGCAATTCCCAAATTTACAACCTCATACATAAAGGAATCTTTAGAAAGTAAAACATTATTATTGTCATAAACACTGCTTGATAACAAAGATCCTACCCCTTGCTTCAATTTATCAGTCACAATTCTTTGTTCATTTTCACCATATTCTTTGCTAAAATCAGATTTAAATAATTTCACAATTTTTCCGTTTCCTGGTTTACTTATTGTTACTTTACCATAACCAATATTGTAATCCATCATCACATTCTCATCTTTCAATAACCTGTTGAAATATATCCAATTACTAGCAAAATAATCGGTGAATGAAGGCGATTGATATTGAACACCATTCTCATAGATATAATTTGTAACATCATCCAACGCTGTATTTCCATTTGAATTAGTAATCTTAGATACGCGCAATCCACCACATAAATGCTCTACATTAGTAGGATAATATGTCGCTATTGCATTTCCGCTTCCATTATTGATAGTAAGCTCAAAATAATAACTTGTTCCAACAACCAATACTTGGTTATTTGCATAGTCTTTAATATCTTTTAAAGCAATTGTATAATCTTCAACTTGTGCCCCATTGGTATTGCTAAATGAAATCGTATGCAACACAACATTCTGCATGTTTTTAATTTTTAAGCTTAAAAATGACGTATAAGATGTTGACCCTGCCGGCACTAAATTCATTGAAACAGAACCATTTGCAATTTGATCTGCAATAATTGTAACAGATGGAGATACAACAGTTGTGGAAGTGTAAAGGTTGAAAATAGATTGAATTGCATCAATTGATTTAAAAAACCTATTTTGTTCATATTCAATGAGAGAAGTTTGGCCAGTAGGATACGTAATCTTTTTTAAAGTCGCTTCCATTGTATTATTTGTATAAACATTCCTGTTGGCTATACCATCAGGTAAATAATTTGGCCTCATGTTACTTTGAACATTTGAAGTTGCACCATTATAATATCCCCATTCATCGATACCTGTCGTATACTTTGGAGGTGCAAATTTATCGCCATTAAGGTAATAATAGTATTCGAATTTATACCTTGGCAAGGTATCTACAGTACTACCACATTTGTTTCTTGATATTTCTTTTAATCTAACTTGAGTCGCATTACCAGTCCCATTGGGTCCATCAGTAAAATAATCGGCTATCAAATTATTTTCTATACAAACATTATCAGATTCATACCTGATTTTATTACATTTTAATCCAGTTGGTGATGAGATATCGAGTCTGTTTTCATAATAAAAAGTTACTGAATCAAGTTTTCCTATAATTTTTGAAAGTCTCTGTGTAGGAAAGTATTTGTTTTGCTGCTTATATGTGGGTAAATTAGGTGCTATTGAGATACCTATATCATCTACCAATGTATTGAAACCATAAGTCGTATAGTCATATTTAAATTTAAGGGTATCTTTTAAATCGTAAGAATAAATATTCTTAGGCTGCCAGGTCTGGGCTTGATTCTTAAATCCATCATTGATATTTGGATAATCTTTTCTATATAATTCAATAATATTACCATTAGGCAGAATAACTTTAAAATTCCACATGTCAATTCTTTCAATTACAACATCAGACTTACTAATTTGTATACAAGAATTACTTGAGGGATAAACAATAAATTTACCTGCATACCCCATGATGTTATATGTATAAATGTCATAAGCACCATCTATGTCAGCATCGTCTAATGCTGTATCATAGTATTCAGGTATGTCGCAAACAGGTTCACCTGGACAAAACATATTTCCGTCATACTCCCTCCAAGTATCATCCATGCCCCGGGAGTTTTTATAAATCACAGCTATATCATTTAAATTCCAACCTAATCCTATAGAACTTGATACACTATGAGGTAACAACCCATTGCTTACATATGCTATATTAACAGGAGCAGATAAGCTACCGGCAGTTACTGTGGCGATAGGGACATTAAAATTAAGAGCCCCCGTAAATTCTCCAACCATCTCTACTCCCTTTTCCGCTGATGTCAAATCTATGTCTTGCTGAGCAAATGATTTATTATTGATCCCAAGTATTAATTGGAAGAATAGTAAAAATACAAGGCTATTAAACTTAGTAGCATTTATTCCGTTTTTCATGGCTAATTCTTATAATTTAATGAAGGTTTTAGAAATTAATTCGAATTCGTTGTTAAGTTTTACAACGTAAGTTCCATTTTCAAATCGACTTACATCAATTTTAAACACTCCTCTATGTTCCCCAAATGGTTGAATCTCATTCTTATATAGAATACGGCCTGACAAGTCAAGAATTGACACTGTAATCTGAGATTCTTTAAAACTATTGTAAAAATTTACATCTATATAATTTGAGGAGGGATTCGGTACAATATTAAAATCAAGTGGAATATTTTGTTGAGTGCTTCTACTCTGACTAAAAGATTCATTCTCGGCATTACCAGAACATACTGTAATTGCATTCAACAATTTTTTCCTATAACCTCTATCTGACAATGTTGCATGCATCCTTCCAGCTTGGTTTTTTGTAAACATAAAGGAGCATTGATCTGGGTTGGCATCCATAAAATTTCCGATCAATTCTTCATCATTACCTGCACAAAGTGAAACATGACTAAATGGAAAGCATTCGTAATTTGGTCCGTTATGAATGGGAGTATCCTCAATTCCATCATCAGAACATTGTCCATCACCCCATAAAGGCTTTAATCCAAGATATTGCCCAATAAGATGAACAATTGTTATCCCTTCTCCATATTTAACATTGTTAGGCTTTTTACCAAAAAAATCAGGGTCGATATAAATTCCATCTGCCATTGAGTCCTGATCTGGCATTATAGCAATCCCAGCCATTTCATCAGGAAATTCTGTAATCCATACATTAATGTATTCATCTTTTTTGGCTCCCTCAAGTCCATCTTTTTTGTCAGATATTAATTCAAATGTGTTGAAATCATATGCAAATGGTCTTGATTTAAAATTTATACCATCCACATTTCCAGGTGGATCTCCTACACAAAATTTTATTTTGGTATCTCCTGCAATTAGCTGTGAATAACTCCTACCAGTATTATTTATTAATTCTCCCTTAAACGCCAGGTTTAAGGTCGTTAATTGTTCTTCAATAATTTGGGCATTAATTTTACCATGGGAACCAATGTCTATAACATTAAATACCAAAGCAAGCGTCTTTTCTTCAGGAACTGCTATTCTTGAGTACATTTTACTGAATAACTCAAAATCCTGCCATCTTTTAATATCTTTTGGCTTTTTGTGTATTTTAGTTTTCCAATTATCATGATACAATAACCTAACGCTACCATTCTGACCTACTATAGGCATACATGAAAACAGTACTGCAATAATTAGGATTAGACTACAGCTGGGGCTATTAGAGATTTTAGTTTTCATATTCAAGTTTTTTTATATTTTAATAAGAATATTTTAAGCTATTTCAATTAATTGACTAGCAACTTATGGGTAATACTCAAAAGGATAAACAGAAACTCTGTAAGGGTGTTATTTGATATCGTATTGGTAACTTAAAAACGTAGTACAATTAAATTATAGTGCAATTTATATAA
>CALJKQ010000251.1 GCA_937973565.1 uncultured Saprospiraceae bacterium
CTTATCGTAGCGATGGTCTTACCTGAAAGTTTTTTTCCGACCATAGGATTGTTCTTTGATTTTGAAAGGATGTTGCCGGATTCATACACCCATGTAATGTCAGGATCAAATACCGTTAATTCGGCCATTTCTCCTGTTTTAATTTCCGGCTGGTGGAGCCCAAATATCTTTCTGGGTTGGTGGCTAAAAAGGCCTGCAACAAGCTGTGGAGTGATTTTTTTTGATGCCAAAGTTGCCAGAATGCTGTATGCTGTTTCAAGTTGTATGACTCCAAATTTTGCATAAGGAAACTCCAGTTCCTTGAGATCATGTTCAATCGGAGTATGATTGGAAGTAACAAAATCAATCACACCCTCTTGTACACCTTTCAGAAGAGCCAACCGATGGTCAGAAGTTCTCAAAGGAGGAGTTACCTTAAAATTAGAATCAAATCCCATCAATGCGTCATCATCAAAGCAAAGATTCATTACCGGCACCGAACAACTGATGTTTAAACCTTGTTTTTTTGCTTTTCGAATCAAATCTACTGACTGGAGTGTTGAGATATTGTAAAGGTGGAGTTTACCGCCCGTGTATTGAAGTAATTTAATGTCTCGTCCTACCATCATTTCTTCAGCTACAGGTGGTATTCCTTTCATGCCCAACGAGGTACTTACCAAGCCTTCGTGCATTTGCCACCCTGTTTGAAATGCCCCATTTATTGGTGAATGCAAGACCAAACCGTCAAATGCTTGCACGTACTCCAAGGCACGTTTGAGAAATCCGGAATCCTGAATGCTTTTGGCTCCATCTGTAAAAGCCACTGCGCCGCCATCATGCAAATCAAACATTTCTGTCATATCCTTCCCCAAACAATCAATAGACAATGCGCCCATAGGACGGATGTTTGTGATTTTATCTTCAGATTTTTGCTTGATAAACAACACATCAGACTTGCTTTGGGTTACAGGTAAGGTATTGGGGGAAGATAACAGCATGGTATATCCTCCGGCAGCAGCTGCTTTGGTCACACTTTCAATGTCTTCGCGATGTTCGTAACCCGGTTCGCCAATATTCGTACCAACATCTACCCAGCCTGAAGAAGTAAAACTATTGCCAGATTCAATGATTTTATCAACCTTCGCGGATATTTTACTTTTTATTTCAGTAATGATCCCGTCTTCTATCAGAATTGATTGTAGGCCTTGAGAAGGTTCAGCATCAGGGTGTAGAATTATTGTGTCCTTTATTAAAATTCGCATCGATCAATTTAGCATTAAACTTTCCAAAACCGGATAATCAGCGACTCCAAAGCTAAGAAAATTAATGCGAACACAACGAACCATTTCCATAAAATTATTCCCTGATCTTTTTCTCCGACCATCGCTGTCAGGTTGGTTTCGGAATTAATATCCATTAATTTTATGTTTGGCGATATTTTTAACTTTAACTCATCATTTGTCAAGCATACTAAATCAGATTCTTTGCGATTAAAATTAAATGCAAAATCCTGAAGATTTTTTTTCTGCTCGTCAATTAGTGTATAGAACCCTGCTTGCTTAATCAGGTTATTCACCCGCATGATTAGGCTGGATAAAAGCGTTTTTTGCTCAGGAATTATTTCTTCATTACCATTCTTCAGTTTGTAAACCTGGTCGGTTTTTGAGTTACTTTGAACATCTGATTCTATAAAGGCATCTTTGTCCAAGGTATAAGCAATTTTTGATGATTTTGTGGTTGAGATACTCATTTTGTACAACATGGGTATAAATATCTCTGCACTGCTCACCAAATCGTTGTATTGCTCATCCAGCGGCGAAAAACATAAATATTGATTTCCCTTTTCGACTTTGTATTTTGCCAGATAAGTCGATCCATCTCTGTTCGAAAGTAGTTTGACATGCGCTTTTCCTGCAAATTCATTTATTGGATACGAGCCGGTTGTGGTTGGCAATTTAA
>CALJKQ010000252.1 GCA_937973565.1 uncultured Saprospiraceae bacterium
AGCCTTCGTGGTAGTCTGTATGCTCGCCAATGATGTTGGCCCTGCCGGCCGCAGAAAGGGTTACTTCCGGTTTTCCAAAGGCCGCTTCAAAAGTAGTATAAACCGTTTCAAAATTGTTCATCTTACAATTTTTGGCGAAGGGTAGGAATGATTTGGTTCTTCCACGATGCGAATTCTCCGGAAATGATTTTTTCCCTGGATGTTTCCACCAACCAAAGGAAAAAACACAAATTGTGAAGACTTGCAATTTGCATCGCCAGCATTTCGCCCGCCTGAAACAAATGTCGCAAATAGGCTTTGCTGTGGTTTCTGCTCAGGTGGCTTGAGCTATTGGTATCTATAGCCGAAAGGTCGTCTTTCCACTTGGCATTTTTAATGTGAATGACACCTTCACGGGTGTATAAAATACCGTGGCGTGCATTCCTCGTGGGCAATACACAGTCAAAAAAATCAATACCCAGGGCAATGCTCTCCAAAATATTTTCGGGTAAGCCCACACCCATCAGGTATCGGGGCTTGTCGGCCGGCAGGATCTGACATACCAGATCGGTCATGGCGTACATATCTTCGTGGGGTTCACCTACCGATAAGCCTCCAATGGCATTGAGTTCCCGCTCGCAGGAGGCAATAAAGGCGGCAGATTCTTTTCTCAGATCCGGATACGTACTTCCCTGCACAATAGGGGCAAAGATCTGATGGTATCCGTATTTATTTTCTGTACTGTCAAACCGCTCTATACATCTTTTTAACCAGCGGTGGGTCATACCCATAGACCTTTTGGCATAGTTGTATTCACAGGGGTAGGGTGTACATTCATCAAAAGCCATCATGATGTCTGCACCAATGGTTCGTTGGATATCCATCACATTTTCGGGGGTAAATAAATGGTATGAGCCATCGATGTGACTTTGAAATTTCACACCTTCTTCCTTTATCTTGCGCATGCCACTCAGTGAATATACCTGATACCCACCGCTATCGGTCAACATGGGCCGGTTCCAGCCAATAAAGCGGTGGAGTCCTCCGGCTCTTTCCAGGATGTCGAGACCCGGCCTAAGGTAGAGATGATAGGTATTGCCCAGGATGATTTGGGCATTGACATCGTTTTCCAGTTCATTTTGCTGGATGCCTTTTACAGTGCCCTGGGTGCCCACCGGCATAAAAATAGGTGTCTGAATGGCTCCGTGTCCGGTTTGCAGGGTTCCTGCCCTGGCATTGCTGTGCGGGTCTTTGGCTGAAATCGTAAACATAAATATTTTAAGTTAGGATCTGAATCTGGAAGCATCCATTCTGATCAATATGCTGATCATAATTGAAAAAATGAGCAGGGAAGTACCTCCCCGGCTTACCAGAGGCAGCGGAATGCCTATGATGGGCATGAGACCCATGGTCATTCCAATATTGACAAAGGTGTGAATAAAAAATATACCGGCTACACCGTAGGCATAATTCCGGATGAATTCGAGCTTGGCCCTTTCTGCTACCACAACAGATCTTACAATGAGTAATAAAAACAGAATGATTACTGATGCAGCACCCATAAAACCTTGTTCTTCACCCACGATGGAAAAGATAAAGTCTGTTGATTGTTCGGGTACATAATTCAATTTGGTCATCTCCCCCTTGAGGAAGCCCTTGCCGGCAAATCCGCCTGACCCAATGGCCAACTTGGATTGGATGAGGTTGTACAGAGGACCCCGAGGATCGCATTTATCCGGACGCAGCCATATATTGATCCTTTCCTGCTGGTGGGGCTTCAATACATTATCAAACACGTATTGGGTGGTGTATGAAAGACCAATGGTCAATATCGCTGACACCAGGATGATGGTCATGAGTCTGATTTGTCTTTCTCTTACGGCCAAAAATGTACCTACCAGGGTACCTACAGCCGGCACAATCCATACGACACCCATTTGTTTGTATCGGTAAGCAACAACAGAGGCTGCAATGCTGACAAGGCCTATGATGGCCGTGCGCGGACTGAATTCGAAATTGAAAAGCAAAAAGAAATAGGCGAGGAAAAGGGACAGCACCAAAATGAAGAAGGGACTGAACACCAATGAAAAAACAAAGATGCCTATCAGGGTAAAGGCCAGGATGTACAACATACCCGGCAATCCTTTGCGGTACAAAAGCATAAAAAAGGATGTGAATACCAGGGCGCTGCCTGCATCGGGCTGCAACAAAATCAAAAACATCGGGAAGGCAAAAATGGAAATGGCTGTCAACAGCACTTTATTATCGCGCAGGTTGTTTTTATTGAAACTCATATAGCTTGCCAATGCCAGCGCAGTACCCAACTTGGCAATTTCTGAAGGCTGGAAAGATCCTATGCCCAGGTCAAACCACGATTTATTCCCTTTGATTTCTACGCCAAAAAACAATACAGCCACCAGCAGCACCAATGATAGAGCATACAGTGGGATGGCAAACGTGTTCCAAAAATTCCATTCGATGGTAAGGGTTGCTACAAAAAACAACAAGCTAATCAACACCCACATGGATTGTTTACCGATCTCGGTGGTAAAATCCAGGAAGGCAAATGGCCTGCCTTCTTCATAGGTAGATGAATACAACATCAACCAGCCAATGAGGACCAGACTGATGTACAATGACAATAGCAGCCAATCCAATCCTTTATTTTTAAGGGCAGGCTGTGCCATCAATAAGGTATTAAGTCGTATTTTTGAATATCATCCTGAACGGGAATCGCTGCGGGAAAATCTTTTTTAATTTCAGTGAGGAACTGCATCATCTCGTTTTTTGTGCGATAGGCCCCCACGCGAACGTGGTAATAAGGACTAACGTGTTTCCATGCACTGGGAATACCCGGATACAGCGAGTTGAATCTACCCCTTATATTTTCCATCTCCCTTCTGTCATCGGTAGAGATGATCTGAATTCTCCAGCCTCTGATCGTAGGTTCTGCTCTGTTTTTTTGAATAAACTGCTCAAAAGCCTGACTCACCGCATAGGGTTCTTCAAATACCACTTTGCCGGGAGATTGGGCTAAAACACCATGCGATAGGCCCAAAAGCACCAAAACAGCAGAAAGCCAAAAAAATTTGAGGTAAAATGCCATGTCACAAAATTAAGTAAAAACAATGAATTTCGTTGACTGCTGCCTTAATAGGGGTTTAATGGGAGGAATCTGACCGTTTGGGTACAGGATCGTGTCCCATTCCTCCCCAGGGGTGACACCTGCCAATTCGCTTTAATCCCAACCAAAGTCCTTTAAAAACGCCCCATTCTTCAACGGCCTGGATCATATAGTGGCTGCAGGTGGGGTCGTACCTGCAATTTTTTCCCAGTAGCGGACTGATGAAAATTTGGTAAAGTCGCACCGGGATGATTACCAGATATCTGAACAATCGAAAGATCTTTGACATGAATTACAGATGAAAGCTATTCGTGGCATACAACACTAAATGTGCCTTTAAAATTCCGATGCCTGAAGATCTTTGAAAAAAAAGCTTTTCTTGGTACATCAAGACTGCCAGATTGGGAAACATATAAAATTTTGAACTTTGTAGTATATTGATTTTTAGCATATATTTTGGTATCAAATAAAATTAAACCCAAGAGGCCTTTGCGCTGTTGCTTCATTTGACTGACAGGAGTGGTGGGTAAATTAGGTAAAAACACAAACTGTCGTAATTTTACAAGCCAAGATTAAATATGCAAAACGAAGATCCAACGGCAAGTTCGCGAAAGCAAGACCACATTGACCTGGCATTTGCATCTCAGACACCTCATGCAGATGAGCGTTTTTATTATGAACCTCTTTTCACCGGCAATCATACCGATCTTCATCAGTTGGCCTGCCAGTTTGCAGGTCATCGATTGGAAGCGCCGATCTGGATATCCAGCATGACGGGAGGAACTGAGAAAGCCGGTCACATCAACAAAAATCTGGCGGCTGCCTGTCTGGAATTTGGACTGGGCATGGGATTAGGCTCTTGCAGGTCGCTACTTTTCAGCGACGATTATTTAGATGATTTTAAGGTCAGGCCCTACATGGGTGATCAGCCATTGTACGCCAATCTTGGCATAGCCCAGATTGAAAAATTGTTGGCAGATGGAATGGAGGACAGGATGGTGGAATTGGTCAAAAAACTCGAAGCCAATGGCTTGATTGTGCACATAAATCCCTTGCAGGAATGGTTCCAGCCCGAGGGAGATCGCTACTATGAAGCGCCACTGCATACCATCATGCGGCTGATTGATAAAACGGGGTTAAGGTTGATTGTAAAGGAAGTGGGCCATGGCATGGGACCCGCCTCCCTGGAAGCCCTGATGCAATTGCCCATCGATGCCATTGAATTTGCGGCCTTTGGAGGCACCAATTTTTCAAAGCTCGAATTATTGCGGGATAAAACCGGCACCACTGTCCAAAAAGAGGCGCTGGCCTATGTGGGTCATACTGCGGTGGAAATGGTGGGCTTTGTCAACAACATCCTCAGCCACCAGGAAGTTAAATGCCACAATTTTATCATATCCGGGGGTATCCGTTCCTACCTGGATGGAGCTTATCTCATTGCTGAATGCAAAGGCGAAGCAGTATATGGCCAGGCGTCCGGCTTTCTGAAGCATGCGATGGGCAGCTACGAGGAACTCAGACTGTATACCCGACACCAGATCGAAGGACTGGCTATGAGCCGACAAATACTCAAAAACAAAAAGGCGACGGTTAATGGATAAAACAGTAACGGGCTTTTCCAAACTTAGTAAAAAGGAAAAAATAAATTGGCTCGTCTCCCACTATTGCGCCAATGATGCCAACGTAGGAGCTATCCTTGAACAATACGAATTGGATGATCAAAACCTTCAGCGTTTGCACGATGGTTTCAGTGAAAACACCATAGGCAATTTTGTATTGCCCATGGGAGTTGCTCCCAATTTTCTGATCGATGGTCAATGCTATGCTGTGCCCATGGTCATTGAAGAGAGCAGCGTAGTGGCCGCCGCATCATCCGCCGCAAAGTTTTGGCAGACACGCGGGGGATTCCACACGCAAATTGTGAATACCCGCAAAGTAGGACACATCAGTTTTACATGGTGTGGCAGCCTGGCTTTGCTAAAGGAATACGAAGATGAAATCAGGCAGGATTTGGTCAAACATACAGCACACCTCACTGCCAATATGGAGGCAAGAGGTGGAGGCATGACCGATTTGTTTTTTAAGCAGGTCGAAGGCCTTGAAGATACCTTTCAGCTGATGGCTTATTTCGAAACGTGCAACAGCATGGGGGCCAATTTCATCAATACAGTGCTCGAAACTTACGCCTCTTGCCTTGAAATATGGTTTGAGGATAGGCTTGACTTAATCGAAAAATTTGGCAACATTCAGATCATCATGTCCATTTTGTCGAATTACACGCCCGAGTGCGTGGTCAAAGCATGGGTGGAGTGTCCGGTAAATGAATTAAACATTGGAACCAATGGCGTAGATGATATAGCAACGCTGGCCCTAAAATTTAAAAGAGCAGTGGATATTGCCAGAGCCGATGTATTCAGAGCCACTACCCACAACAAAGGCATTTACAATGGCATCGATGCTGTGGTTATTGCCACAGGCAATGATTTCAGAGCCATCGAAGCATCCGGCCATGCCTACGCCGCCAGGACCGGACAATACAGAAGCCTTTCGACTTGTGAAATAAAGGATGGCCACTTCAAATTCGAATTGGAAGTGCCTTTGGCCTTGGGCACAGTAGGGGGGCTTACCTCTCTGCATCCGCTATCCAAACTGGCCCTGGAGATATTGGGTCAACCCGATGCCAATACCCTCATGTCGGTAATTGCAAGTACCGGTCTGGCTCAAAATTTTGCCGCACTCAGGAGCCTTGTTACTACAGGGATACAAAAAGGGCACATGAAGATGCATCTAAAAAATATGCTGGCCCATTTGCAGGCAAACGAGACACAAACAGAGGCTGCCATGGCTTATTTTGCTGACAAACCCATATCGCATAAGGCTGTCCGCGATTTTCTTTTAGGATCCTCGTAAGAGTAAAGTGGGGCTTAAATGTCGTGTACTACCGTAAGGCGCAGGTGCTTGCGGTAAGCGGTAGGGCTCATGCCGGTTGAGCTTCTGAAACAGGAATTGAAGTGGGAAAAATTGTTGAAGCCGCTTTCAAAACAAATATCGGTGATGGGGCTGTTGGTTTCGGCCAGCAACTTGCAGGCGTGTGTGATCCTGAAATCATTGACAAATTCAACAAACGTTTTGCCCGTATTCTTCTTGAAGAACCGACAAAAGGAAGGTACGGTGAGATTGATCAAAGAGGCTACCGTCTCCAGTCGGATTTCGTTGTGAAATTCTTTCCTTACGTATGAAAAAACTTCATCCAGCTGGGTGGCTCTTTGCGCTGTAGTCTCCAAGACAACTCCCGCAGCATTGAGCATTTCTACCTCCCTGGACTGCGACAAGAGGTACAGGATTTTGATCAACTCAGACAGTTTTTCAAAGTTGTTCATATAAAACAGACTTTCCAGCCGCTGGCCGACATCATTGCGGGTATTGCCGTAAAATGACAAACCGGACCTTGACTTTTCAAACAATCGGCCAATGGGAGAGAGCTCGATGGAATGGAAAATCTGATCGCCCATAAAATCTTCTCTGAACTGGACGATAATCTCTTTTTTGGTACCCGAAAAGCGGTCGGTGAAGCCAAAATGGGGAAGATTGGGACCTACCATGATCAGATCGCCATTGGAATATTGCGAGATGTGGTTGCCGATATGCCTTTTACCGGATCCATTTTCTATGAAAACCAATTCAATTTCCGGGTGAAAATGCCATTTGGGAGCCGTATTGTCCTTAATGCCGGCCTCAAACTTTCTCAAGGCAAATGAATTGCCGTAGGATGGTTCTATCCTTTCTAACTCCGGATGTCCGTGCATGACAAAATATTATATGGTGTTGATTAATTGAATAACACAAAATTAACAAAAAAATACAAAATTGTCAACCATAAGGTTAAAATAACACATATAATGGGAAAAATTAATGTAGTTTGGTGGAATAACACAGGGTAACTTTGCATCAGAGATTATTACAAAACTTAAATTAATTAAATCATGAGAATTAACACATTCGCTTTGGCGGCTACAATGGTAGTTGCCTCACTGACACTTGCAGCGAAAACCCCTACTTTTTTGAAAAAGAACGACAACATGTCAATTCTTCTTCACCTCAATTCCTGGAAATCTGAAACCATCACCGTTGCCATCAAAGATCAGTTTGGTTCAACAGTGTTTTCAGAGACCATCCAAAAACCTTCCGGCAACAGGAAATATGATCTTTCCGGCCTGGGAAAAGGTGAATATGGCTTTGTGGTAGAAGATGGATTGAAATTGGCTGCCCAAACCATCGTGGTAAAAGAAGACGGCATCTTGGTCAATCCTGCTACAGAGGAAAGATTTAAGCCTGTCGTTAAATCCCGGGAAAATGTATGGCAGATTCAGGGTTTGACCTTAGGATCAAAAGCCCAAATCAGCATTGTCAACAACGATGGAGACAACGTTTTCCAGGAAACCATTGCCAAGCCTGTAGTAGAAAGAAGCTACGACGTAACCAGGTTGGAAAGAGGCGACTACACATTGATATGTAAAATTGGCAACGATACCTTTATGTATCCTGTCGAAAAGAAATAATGTGGCTTTAACGATTTGAATTTCAAAGCCCATCTGAAAAGTCAGATGGGCTTTTGATTTTTTAGGGGTGTTCTATTGGATTCTTCATCCCTTATTTGTCAAATTCTACGGGGGTTATGAATTTTCTTCCAACCGTATATGGAATTAGGCGTTTGTGTTGCAACCTTCCGATAATAATGGCCGGATGTGTGTTGAACTGGCGGGCAAAATCTTTTATCATTGTTTCATTCAAAGGGGTATCTGCTACGATCTCTGCCTCTTCTTTTTCGGTCAATGTCCATTTAATGGCAAATGCATCCGCCTCCTCTTCTTTCTGCATGTCCTTATCTGAATAATCGAGGTTCTCCAGAAAAACGTCTTTTTTGCCGTGTAACAGAATATGCCCTGCCTCATGGAAGAACGTAAACCAGAAACTATCGTTGCGATTGTATCGGCCCGTAAGCTGGATAACAGGCGTATCGTTTTGCCAATGGGTGGAACCGTTGATGGGGGCTTTGTTGATGCAGGGGGTGTGTACTACTTTTACGCCTGCTTCCAGGCAAATATTTTGCAGCTGCTTAAAAAATCCATCGGGGTGTCTTGCCATTATAGACTTTATCTCTAGCAGGGCTTCCTTGAACTTCTTTTCTGAATAATCGTTGGCTTCCAGTTCGGCTGCCTGCAAACGCCCTTTGCGCAGCCAGGCAGAAATGGCATATGGCTCTTTGGTTTGAGCCAGTGATATGCGGAAAGCTACTTTCAACTGCTGTTTGAAATAATAGTCTTCCCACCCTGTGTGATGGGAGAAGGCAAAAAATGTCAGCAACTCCATTGTTTTTTCCTGAATGGTTCTTACCGGAGGCAACCAGCCTTTTTTGATCATATCGGCAATGGGAAACTTTTTGGCCCACGGAACTGCGGCATCAATGGCTGCTTTGCGTTTCTCTCTTGCTAAGTATTCATCGTAACTTCTTTGGTGGTTCATCCAAAAGCGGGCCGGTATTTTAGTCACGTTTTCAAACTGCACCGCCATGTCGGGGGTAATGGAGCTTTCGCCTTTCAGGACTGCAATAATGGTTTTTTCCGGCTTGCCGGTGCGGAGGGCAAACTCTTTTGGTCCCATTTCCATTTCTTCCAGCTTTTCAGCTAAAGTTTCTCCAGGATGGAAAACTATTGAGGGGAAATATTGATTTTGCTTGGTCATTGCTTTTTTGTTTAATGATAATCTACAATCTCTATAATTTCTACACCTGTAATCTCTAACCAGATATATTGCCCATGTTCATTGGTTGGGATTGGATTTTCAATGGGAGTAAAAACCAATCTGTATGGGTGATCTAAATCGCAAACCCATTGCCCTTTTCTGTCGCCCTTTAATTCATGAAATCTACCTGGCAGGTTACGGACATCCTCAAGACTATCAGCATCCCGCAAGGCGTTGAGCCTTTTTATAAACAACTTCGCCCTTTTTACTCCCATCTTCTGACGACATATGTTGTAGTCCTCTGACAGAGTCTCCAGTTTCTTATCTACAAATGTTATATTCACTGCAAAGATAGTATATTTTTAACTAACAGCAAGTGTAAGTATTTTAATTGTAAATTACAAATTTACAATGCTAATTTACGGTCACTTGCCCATTCATAAGCATGGGTAATAGCCAGTCGCGGTGTTAGACGAGAAGTTATTCTTCATAAATCCTATTCCAACACACTGCTTGAAATATCCCAGAACCTGTTGAAAAATGCTTTTATTTTCTCAATCACGGTTTCCCTTTTTTGGGTCCTTTCGCCCATAGGACTGAATCTGGAAACAGGGGGCAGAATTTTGGCCAGGCCGGTGCCTGTTGTTTGTACGTATCCATCCCTGAAAGCGTTTTGAATGAACTTATAGGTCTCCTCTTTATCCAGGTTTTCTTCATTAATGATCTGGTCTAACTCTTCTATCTTTTTACTTTCGACAAATTGTTGCCAATCGTCAGTGACCTTTGCGTCTGGTGTAAGGGAATCAATGAACTTTTCAATAAGGTCTTTTTTGTTCCTTAATTCTACACTCGAGTCAATGGCCTTGTTGATGCTGATGATGATTTCTTTATCTTTCAGATGGCCCTCATGGTATTTTCTGATCAATTCCAAAATGTAGTCGATGTTAATCTCAACCTGCTTGATCAACTCCATTTCAAATACGATGTCATCATTTACATTCTCTGCGTCACCGGCATTTTGTTTGCGGAACTCGTGATATAGATTGATGTACATGCTGTGGTAATCCTGCACATCCCGATCCGATAATATTTGCTTTCCGGCAAACTCATCGAAAGCGGAAAGTATGTTTTGGGCTTTTAGTATGGAACCATATAAGCGGATAAAAGCTTTCTGATTTTCTTCGCCAATGATGGGCTCACCCACCGGAAATTGGGTTGTGAGGGCATGGATAAGCGCAGCATAACCCGGAAAAGATTTTTCCCCTTCCTGATATCCATTATAATACTCATCAAAGGTTTTGAGCAATACAATGCCACCCGCTTCTTTGTCGCCAAATAAGGCTATGCTCTCATTGGTGGCCTTTTCCAGGTTTCTGAAACAAACAATATTTCCAAAAGTCTTTATCGAATTTAAAATGCGGTTGGTTCTGGAAAAGGCCTGCAGCAGACCATGCTGTCGAAGGTTTTTATCTACCCAAAGTGTGTTGAGGGTAGTAGCATCAAAGCCGGTGAGAAACATGTTTACTACAATGAGTAAATCAATTTCTCTGTTTTTCATTCTCAGGGATACATCTTTATAATAGTTCTGGAATTTATCCGTGGATGTATCGTAATTGGTTTTGAAAATCTGATTGTAATCGCCAATAGCTGTTTCCAGAAAATCCCGGTCAGATACACTCAGCCCTGCTGTATCTTCTGAGTTCTCATCGGTCAAACCATCTTCTTCATCATCATTTACACCAAAACTGAATATGGTAGCTACTTTCAATCGCTTCAACTCGGGCAGGCTGCTTTGTTGCGACTTAAATTCATTGTAATAAAGCCTGGCAAAGTCTATTGAACTGACCGCAAAAATAGAATTAAAGCCGGTAAGCCTGATTTTCTCCTTTACTTCTTCTATTTTGTTGCGGTCTTTTGCAGAAACAACATCGTAAATATTGAGCAACTTACTAAACTGATAAGGCTTGTCATTTCTTCTTGTTTTCTGGTTGAAATGCTGAAGTATGTAGGCAACAATATTTTGGATGCGCTGGGGTGCTGCCAGCGCCCTCTCCCTGTCTATATCCCAAACTTTCTCATCTTTGATGTCTTCCTGCTCTTTCATGGTTCGTATATAGTCTATACGAAACGGCAGCACGTTTTTATCATTGATGGCGTCTACAATGGTGTAGGTATGAAGCTTTTGACCAAATGCCTGCTCTGTGGTTTTTAAGTCGGGTTTGCCGCTGCTGCTGGCGTTAACAGCAAAGATGGGGGTGCCGGTAAAGCCAAACAGAAAATATTTTTTGAAGGCTTTGGTAATGGCCTTGTGCATATCACCAAACTGCGAACGATGGCATTCATCGAAGATGATCACTATAGGCTGTGAAAAGGCAAGGTGATTCTTTTCTTTCTTGATCAGTATAGAAAGTTTCTGAATGGTTGTGATGATGATATTCGCCTTTGGATCGCTGAGTTGTTTCTTTAAAATAGACGTATTGGTATTGCTGTTGGCGGCTCCTTTCTCAAACTTATCATATTCTTTCATGGTCTGGTAGTCCAGGTCCTTCCTGTCCACTACAAACAACACTTTGGATATAAATGGCAGTTTGCTCGCCAATTGTGCCGTTTTGAACGAGGTCAATGTTTTACCGCTACCCGTTGTATGCCAGACATAGCCACCGGCATCAATGCTGCCATAGCTCTTGTAGTTGTTGGCTACATTGATTCTTCCCAAAATTCTTTCTGTAGCCACAATCTGGTAAGGACGCATGGCCAGCAGCATTTTGTCTGTGGTAAACACACAATATTTACATAGTATATTCAATAGCGTGTGCTTGGCAAAAAACGTGCGACCAAAATCCATCAGGTCTGTAATCGGTCGGTTATTGGCATCTGCCCACCAGGAGGTGAACTCATAGCTGTTGCTCGATTTTTTAGTGGTTAGTTTTGAGTGGTTAGTGGTTAGTGATTCTTTGATGTGTAGATTGCGGGTGGTATTGCTGTAATACTTGGTATAGGTGCCGTTGGAGATAACGAATAACTGCATATATTCAAATAAGCCTGAGCCACTCCAGAATGACTCGCGATTGTATCGGTTGATCTGGTTGAAGGCTTCTTTGATATCAATACCCCGTTTCTTTAATTCAATATGCACTAACGGTAAACCATTTACCAAAACAGTAACATCGTAGCGGTTAGTTCTTAGTGGTGAGTGGTTAGGGGTTAGTAGATTTTTGGATTCATCTAACCCCTTTTCACTAACCACTTCATACTGATTAATGACCTGCAACTGATTGTTGTGGATATTGGATTTATCCAGCAGATAAATGTTCTTTTTT
Source organism: uncultured Saprospiraceae bacterium (assembly GCA_937973565.1). Lineage (GTDB taxonomy): Bacteria > Bacteroidota > Bacteroidia > Chitinophagales > Saprospiraceae > JADKBO01. Next base: position 12,166 of record CALJKQ010000252.1, read on the forward strand.
GTACCATCATCACAATCCAGGATTTGAATATGGTCTTCCTGTATCAGTGTTGTTTTTTCCTCTATACCACTATTGGGGTTGGCAATTTTGCTTTTAAAAAAAAGATCCCACTCCTTATCACTAAAGGTAAAGTTGTTCAGTTTCTGTAGCTGGATCCGAAGATTGTTGATCAGTTCCGCTTCATTGGCTATGTTTAAATAATCATAAGCCTGCCCCTGCAGCAATTGGATAAATGCCTTTTCCAACTGGTCTTCTGTTTGGTAGGTTGTTTCCCTTTTGTACGGTGATTCGTATTCTGCAACAACCGTGCTTTCCGGGTTTTCAGCGACAATGTTATAGTTCATAGTGGTTAGTGATTAGTGGTTAGGGATTAGTGGTTAGTGGTTAGGGATTAGTGGTTAGTGATTAGTGATTGTTGCAGCTTGTTGATCATTTTGCCTATTTCACTTAACGTGTTCATTGAAGCAGAAATTTGTGATTCTGTGAGGTATCCAATCTTTACGCATAGCAGCAATTGAGTTTCCAGTTCAGCTTTTGAACCTTTGGCTATGGCTAAAAACTGAATGAATTCTTTGGTGGAATTTCGTGCCTGCCCTTCTGCTATATTACTCGGAATTGAAATAACAGCACGCCTTATTTGACTGCTCAATGCATACATCTCTTCTTTGGGTAAAAGCTTAACCAATGCATAAACATCAACCCCTAAGTCCATGGCTTTCTGCCAAACAATCAAATCTTTATAATCTTTAATCATTTTTTTAGTTTTATGTTATTAGTGGTTAGATGTTAGTGGTTAGTGGTTAGCTGGTATTGGTTAGGTGTTTTTGGTAAGTAGACAGAATTTATATTTTTTTTCACACTAACCACTAACCACTGCACACTAACCACTATACACTAACCACTATACACCAACCACTTCCTTAAACGTCAACAACCTATTCCGATAATACTCATACTGCTTCCTGCGCCCCTCAATTTCTGCCGGCAAACCCACAGAAATGTCATTCACCAACGCATCGAATTTGTCTAAGATGGAAACGATATATTCTTGCACTTTCAATGGAGGGATTGGTACTTTATAAACCTCAAAATCTGATGCTCTAACATGTGGAACGCCCCCTCCTTTTTTCATTAAATGAATTTCATTTTGCAAATTTTTCAAATAATAATAAACATACTTTGTTTTTAACAAAGAACTTTTGGGATGAATGCTAAAGGCATCAGTAAGAAACATATCTTCATTCCAATAGCTTACTAACCCTGCATTTGCCCCAGATCTGGCAATTACTATACATTCACCACTTCTGTTAGCTTCGTTATGATAACTTATTGGTATTGGGGCATTCGCAACAACTGGATACCTCCCAGAAACCGACTGCTTTTTGGTAAATGCAACGCCACGCTTAATTTCTCCAGTCTCCCCCAATGTCTTCCACTCCACCTCTTCATTATTCATTAACCATTTACCATTCACCATTGTTGGATTCAACAAGCTATCTCTATAATACGTGTACTGCACCTTCCTGGCTTCCAGCTCCGCTTCCAGCTCCGCTTCCAGCTCCGCTTCCAATTCAGTAAACAAGTCAAGGGTTTTGACGATTTCTTCCTGGACTTCGAGAGGGGGGATGGGGATTAGGATTTTTAAAATTTCACTTGTTCTTAAAGCAGGTATTCCCGCCCCATGCTGTTTATCAGTCAATTTTTCTTGATTTAATTTCAAGACATGATACACATATCTATTTATAGTAACTTCAATTTTCGGTAGTACGACATAACAGTGTGCATTAGCATAAAACTTCGTATTTACAAAATTTACAAATCCAGCAGATGCACCACCTTGACTGATTATGATAGTATTTTCATCATAGTTATATCTATCAGTAAAACCGGAGTATGATATGCCACCATTATAAGCAGGATATTTACCAGATTCTGTTAACAGCGTTTTATTAAGCTGTTTCCCCTTCTCTAATTTAATGACTTCACCCAATTCTTTAAACTCAACCCCATCCGGACAAAGCTTTTCTATAAGTTCCTCAATTCTGCTCATATTTTACCTCCTTCCAGGTCAGCAATTATCTCATCAATAGCCACCCGCAGCTTGTTTTGCCTTACTACTATTTCAGCGATGTGGGCATTTAGTTTTTCGATGTCCACTTCTTCGGTGTTGTTTTCCTGCTCTACATAGCTGCTTACGGCGATGTTGTAGTCGTTTTCTGCGATGTCGCTGTTCAAAACGAGTTTGGCAAAATGGGCCTCGTCTTTCCTTTTTATGTAGGCATTGAGGATGCGCTTGCGGTTGGTATCGGTGAGTTTGTTTTTGTTCCCGCCACGCACAAATTCGGCTGAGGCGTCGATAAACAAGGTGGCATTGTCTTTCTTACTTTTTTTCAATACAATGATGCAGGTGCCAATGGTAGTACCAAAAAACAGGTCGGGAGGCAATTGTATCACCGCATCTACATAATTGTTGTCAATGAGGTATTTGCGGATTTTCTGTTCCGCACCACCGCGGTACAATACGCCGGGAAACTCAACGATAGCGGCCGTGCCGGAGGTAGACAACCAATGCAGCATGTGCAGGGTAAAGGCCAGGTCGGCCTTGCTTTTGGGAGCCAAAACACCTGCAGGCGCAAAGCGCGGGTCGTTGATCAAAAGTGGGTTGGCATCGCCCTCCCATTTGATGGAGTAGGGCGGATTGGAAACAATGGCATCAAAGGGTTCATAATCCCAGTGCTTTGGGTCGGTGAGGGTATCACCATGGGCAATATCAAACTTCTCATAGTTGATGTCGTGCAAAAACATGTTGATACGGCAAAGGTTGTAGGTAGTGATGTTTACTTCCTGACCGAAAAAACCCTGGCGTACATTTTCCTTGCCCAGTACCTTGGCAAACTTTAGCAGCAAAGAGCCGGAACCACAAGCAGGGTCGTACACTTTGTTTACCTGCTTTTTGCCTACAACCGTTATTTCTGCCAATAGCTCAGAAACCTCTTGTGGGGTAAAAAATTCACCACCCGATTTTCCGGCATTGCTGGCATACATGGTCATGAGAAACTCATACGCATCTCCAAAGGCGTCAATGGTGTTTTCCTGAAACTCGCCCAATTTCAAATCGCCAATGGCGCCCAATATTTTGACCAGCGCCTCATTTCTTTTGGTAACGGTGGCGCCTAGTTTATTGCTGTTCACATCCAGGTCATCAAACAAACCCTTGAGGTCGTCTTCGCTTTCGGTTCCTTTGGCGGAGTGTTCAATATTCTTAAATACCCGGCTTAGTGTTTCATTGAGGTTTTCATCTGTCTTCGCCCTTTTGCGCACGTTGACAAACAACTCTGAGGGCAGGATGTAAAACCCTTTTTCTTTGACCGTATCATGCCTGCCCAATTCAGCATCCTTATCAGAAATATCGGCAAAATTAAATTGCTTATTTCCGGTGCGTTGTTCCTCCTTGTTGATGTAAGATGTCAGGTTTTCTGATATGAACCTGTAAAACAACATACCCAATACATAGGTTTTAAAATCCCAGCCATCCACACTGCCCCTCAAATCGTTGGCTATCTGCCAGATGGTGCGGTGGAGTTCGTCTCTTTCTACTTCTCTTGCCATAGGTTGTATGTTAGTTCAAAATTTTGTTCGATTTCCAAAGATACAATTCCTCATTGCGCTTTCTTATTCCAACTTCCTGTTCAATACGCTGATCAACAATTTTTTCACGGTTTCCATTTCTTCTGCCTTGCTGGCTGCCACAAATAGTAATTACCCAACTCAATATTCTGATACCGTCGTGAAGGACCTGAATTTCTTTGTTTTTTTGATGTTACCTATAGTCAAGCTCAATTAACCACCTTACTTGATACAGCGTTAATGAATGAATTAAACATCATTAAGAAAGCAGATCAAGAACCTAGAAATCAATTATTAACTATTTCATCCAAGAAAGAAAGAGCAATATTATTTAAAAAATTAAAAGAAACGGATTCTATTCATTTAACTAAAATAGATTCAATAATAAAAATACACGGATATCCTGGCAAATCCAAAGTTGGGATCAAATTATGCAACGTTCCTTTTATCATAATTCAACATGGTGATTTGCCAGTCTTAGAAAAAAATTATCCAATATTAGAACAAGCAGTAAAAGCAAATGAATTGGAGAAAGAAAATTTGGCATTACTTATCGATAGAATTAAATATTATAAAAAAGAAAATCAAATTTACGGAAGTCAAATCATCACCAGTAGAAAGGATGGAAAACACACGCTTTATCCAATTGAGGACGAATTCAATGTGAACAAAAGACGATTAGAAATGGGAATGGATAGTTTAGAAGTCTATTGTAGAAGATTTAAAATACAATATGTCACTCCGCCTAAGTAAAGAAATTATTTGATTTATTTAAGGTCGATTTCTTCTGAGGTATTTAAAATTCACCAAAAGCATACCAAAAGATTCGCAATTTTCTTTAGTCTGTTTTAAATGATGTGCCCCATGTGCTCTTAAAATGGCTTTGGAATATGTATTGTCTATATGCTTAAACCAAGAAAATCTTCTATGGATATAGACATCGTGAACTAGAAAATAAGCAACACCATAAATAGAAATCCCTATTCCAATATACAATAACGATTGGAATTCTTGGTAATACAGGGTTCCTAAAATATAGCAAATCATACTTGGAATAGCAAAAACTAGAAAAAAGCGATCATTTTTTTCCCAAAAACCAGTTTTAAGTTGGTGGGGTTTATGATGATCTTCATGCCAGGACCATAACAAACCATGCATAATATATTTATGGGTAAACCAGGCTATGAATTCCATACCAAAGAAAGCAGTGATTACAATCAAACAATGTATTAACCATGGAGCCATAATAGGTATTTCGATAAAAAAACATTTAAGATGTATAATGGTTTAATTCGGAACTATTATTTTAATTCTTCTTCACTTCGCATGAGTGGTATTTCAATAAAGAATTGAGTTCCCATCTGGATATTTGATTCAAAATAGATTTTGCCATTTTGAGATTCGATAATTTGTTGGCACATAGCTAATCCTAACCCTGTTCCAGAGTTTTTAGTTGTAAAATTAGGAAGGAATACTTTGTCTTTCATTTCCGAAGAAATACCTATTCCGTTGTCTTTGATACAAATTTGGGCAAACATGTTTTTTCTTTTTAATTCGATATCTATTTTGCCTCTTCTATGCTCTGGGATTGCCTGTATGGCATTATTAATTATATTATTTAACACCCGAATGATCTGGTTTTTATCACAATACACATAAAATTCATCAATTGGTACAACTAAATAAATGTCGATATCATCTCTTTTTCTAAATAGATCGTGTACGAGAGAGATCAGATCATTAATTAATATTTTTTCATTTTCCGCTTTAGGCATAGTCCCAAAATTTGAAAACTCGGTTGCAATTTTTGTAAGCCCATCTATTTGTTCCAGTAATGTTTCGCTGACTCTACCTACCATCGCACTTACGTCTTGTGCGCCACTCTTTATGTATTGCTGCAAATATTGAATGCTTAATTTCATCGGCGTTAAAGGGTTCTTTATTTCATGAGCTACTTGTTTTGCCATTTCTTTCCAGGCAGAATCTCTTTCGGATTTTGCCAATAGTGATGCACTTTCGTCTAATTGACTTACCATTCTATTATAATCTTGTATCAAGTCACCGATTTCATCTTGACCTGACCACTCCAATAGTTCATTGCGCTTTCCAATTCGAATTTGTTTCAATTTTTCACTGAGGACTTCCAGTGGAGAAGTTATGGAATTTGCTAATAAGGTAGCTAAACTGGCTGCGATGAGAAATAAAAAAACATAGATATTTAATAATGTATTGATTAGATTAGCTAGGCGATTTTCTTTGTTTTTTTCAATAGAAATAAAAGATGACATTTCGATAGTAGCCAACCTTTGGTTATTCAGGAAAATATTTTTGAAGGCACTGATTTTTAATTTTGAATTCGAACGATCACCAGTACGAATGATTATATCTTCAAGTGAGCTTGGAAAGTAAAAATAAAATTCAGGATCGCATAATTTTATTCGACTATCAGAACCAGTTGAAGTATTCTTAAAAATTGTTTTTTGGAATCCTTTATTGTCATACAATTCTATGTTGTAATCAAAAAGTGATGAAGTTGATTTAATTTGATTTTCAGTAATCAAAAATGCGGTTTCGACATCTGGACTTGACGTAATGGTAGACTCTAAAAATGAACTCAAATATTTTAATTTATTAAATAGTGATTCTTCAGCAATTTTTTGTTCAGATTGTTTAGTAAAATATACAGTCACAATCGCTATCGTTAAAAAACTGATGACGATACCGAGTATAACATAAAATTGTATCCGATTTCTTAAAGAGGGTTTATCTACCAATTGCACTTGAAGGCCTTCGGGAAGTATATCATAATTCTGATTGATTAAACTAATGAGATATGCAAAGATGATGAGCATAGTAAATAGATAGGAGAATAATGATATGGCTTTAATCAAATTGGGTATCGCATGAGATAATATAATAGTGAACCCAGGTTTAATGGCTTTAATTAATAATTCTTTACCATCATATTGTAAAATGGTCTGATTTTTTTTACCTAAAGCTTCCTTGCATCTATATACATCCGGTTTATTGAAAGATGTTCCGTATTTTAGTTGTTCGTTTTCATAAATATATAATTCATAATTATATTTATTGCTTGCATTAATCAAGTTGTAAATTCCTATTGAATTGCTAATGCCTAAGGTATCAACATTTGAGTATTTGATATCATTTATTTCATTGACCAGTTTTTCTTTTTCAGTTCTCTTGCGGAAGTTCTCAAACTCTGCAAGATTACGTTTTCTCAAATCATCAAGCTGCGCTGTCAGATCTTCGATCTGCTTATCTTTCTTATCTTTTTTCTTG